>JAYWFD010000133.1:0-9294 GCA_043778965.1 Candidatus Altimarinota bacterium | reverse complement strand
GATAGCAGCAGCAAATGGATGAAGTGGAAAACCTTCGAAGGCACTATCTGTACTCTGAGATGATGGCAAAAATCTCTTTGATTCATTTATCCTATGAGCAGAAGAAAAATATATTCCAATTGGTTACAGTAAGCCACAAAAAATAACAAAATGAGAAATTCTAGAATTCATCCAAAGCGAAGATTATAAAGAATGGTCAACAAAAATTCAGGCATGAATCGATCTGCTTGAAGAAGATGTTTTTGAAGAAACTCCTGATGTAGAGTAAGTTGCTTTTTGGGAATTCTCAGATAATCTGTCGCTATGCCCCAACTCCTCTCCGCATATCTTCGAACTCTCAAAGCCTCCTCCCTCGAACGGAAAATCCCGAATATATCAGAGGAGAATGCGGAGTTTATAAAGAATATTATCCGTGAGAAAAAACCAAAGCATATCCTCGAGATTGGTACTGCGAATGGATACTCTGCACTTCAGTTCGCTTCTGCCATGCTCGACTATCCTACTATCTCACTATCCGACCATCCGACTATCACTACGATCGAGTACGCCGCGAATGCTCACCGAGAAGCTATCGAGCATTTCTCGAGCTGTAAAGTGAAGAATATCCATGCGATCTACTGAGATGCCAAGCAAGTCATACCGAGTCTCGCTGATGGATACTTCGACTTTCTCTATATCGATGCGATGAAGCGTGAGTATCTCGACTATCTTCTCCTCTCTCTTACGAAGCTCACTCCAGATGCGATGATCGTGATCGATGATGTAGAGAAGTTTCGCGATAAGATGGAGAATCTTTATGGATATCTCGATTCTCATAATATAGAGTATATTCTAGAAAAAACAGATATTGACGATAGTATCATGATTATAGAACGAAAGAATATTTTATAGTGAGATTCATTCTCACTTATCTCCTTGCAATTAGGAGATTTTTTTATATACTCTTTTACGATTTAGAAGTACTATCTTCTAACCTCCCTAAGTCTAATCTCTAAGAACTAACTTATGTCTATAATCATTTCTACTGATGCGGATTTCACTACGAATATCGCTACTGGTGTGACTCTTGTCGACTTCTGGGCTCCTTGGTGTGGGCCATGTCAGATCATGCTTCCTCGTCTGGAAGAACTCTCAGCGAAAGTCGATGGGAAAGCAAAAGTCATGAAGCATGATGTGGATGCAGAGCCAGCGACTCCGAGCCAGTTTCGTATCATGAGTATACCTACTATCATCATATATAAGGATGGTGCTCCTGTCGAGAAGTTCGTCGGTGTTCAGGATATAGCGACTCTTGAATCTGCGATTGCCAAACATATCTAGTCACTCTTGATCTCTATATATAAGCACTTACTTTTGCTTGATATGGGCATAATTTCTAGTGTGTCTTCTGTTTTTTCTATATAATTTTGCTCGACTTCTTCTATGCCCAAAGAATACTATTCCATACTCTGAATCGATGATGATGCCACCGCAGATGAGATAAAGAAAGCCTATAGAAAGAAAGCTATGGAGGTCCACCCAGATCGTCATGGTGGCGATAAGACGAAAGAAGCAGAGTTCAAAAAACTCAATGAAGCCTACTCTGTCCTTTCAGATCCTGGGAAAAAATCCAACTATGATCAATTCGGAAATGCCGATGGGATGGGAGGGATGTGATGAGGTTTTGGCGGATTTGGATGATGATTCGATGCTTCTGACCTTGGTGATATATTCTCATCGTTTTTTGGGTGAAGTGGTGGAAGAGGTGGCGGTCGAAAACGGGCAGATATCGGGGAAGATATCGAGATAGCGATGACTATATCTCTCGAGGATGCGATTCGTGGAAATACTCGTAAAGTAGAATTTAAGCGCCGCACCTCTTGCGCCGACTGTCATGGTAAGTGAGGGAAGACGACAACTTGTGATACCTGTAGAGGCAGTGGTCGTGTACGTGAGCGTATGCAGACTGTCTTCGGTATCATGGAGCAAGAACGAGTATGTAACACATGTAGCGGAACCGGAGAGAAAATCACCGAGAAATGCAGAACCTGCCATGGAAAGAAGTACAATGATAGCATCATAAAAAAAGATATCGAAATCCCTGGTGGTATAGAAGATGGGATGAGTGTGAAGATGCGTGGTGAAGGTCATGGATGAGGCGATGGAAACGGTGATCTCTATATCACATTCACGGTACCGAGTCGCGAAGGATGACTGACTCGTGAAGGTCATACGCTCCACTATGATATGAAGCTCTCTCCTGCTGAGGCGACACTCGGATGTGAGAAGATCATCGAGATTCCTATCATCGGAAAGAAAGCTATCGAGGTGAAACACGCAACACAGTGATCAGATACTCAGAAATTTGCTGGTGAGTGAGTATCGAGGCTCGATCGTAAGTGAGCAAAGTGAGACCTCATTATTCACTATATCATAGATATACCGATAAAGCTCTCGAGTGATGAGAGAAAACTCTATAGTGCACTTCTTGAAATCCAATGAGGGAAAAAAGCAGAGAAAGGATTTTTTGAGAGTATTTTTGAATAGTATTTTCCCCTGGATATTATTCGTTGTGAATATTTCTTTTTTTTAAGAAAGTTGCGTGATTCTGTCGATAAACTGTGAACTCAGGTGGGGTTAGGGGGAAGAAACTGTTTGAGTCAGATAAGAACAGCGAAATAAAGAGCAGAGCGAACGAGTTTTTCTTCCCCCGAGACTTTTGGATACTTTTGGTCACAAAAGTATCATAATTTGCAATCTCACATAATTCTCTATACTAGTAATCATGTCCACTTCATACACAGATCTCGTGAATGTCCCCTCATTCGGGAAAAAACGTGAAAATAACTTCAATCCTGAACGCTGAGATATCGGATTTTTCTGTCGTGATTGCTGGAAAGCCGTAGATCCGATACGTCTCGAACCACAGAAAATCGGGAAGAAGATGCGCGAATATCTCTACGAATGCCCGAGCTGTCATGGGAAGAGAGTAGCCATAGGAACAGTAGAATGACTGAAGGAACATTATGAAAGAAAGAAATAATTCTATAAAAACTCTCATTGTCGAGAGTTTTTTATTTGCATTCAAAATGTATACATATATACTCTTTTGTATACATTGTATGTACTTAATTTTATCCCATGGAAAAACTCACCACCAAAGAACAACTCGTCTTCCAAAAAATCAGAGAATATATCTCTGAAGGACAGAAGCTTACGATCCGTGCACTCCAAGCCTCACTTGGATACGCTTCTCCCAGGTCGATCTCTGTACTTCTCGATCAGATAATGGAGAAATGATGGCTCTATCGAGATTCACTCGAAAATATCAAGATATCTCCCCAGTATACGACAGATAGTTACGAAGTGCGTAATATCCCTCTCATCGGTGCTATCGCCTGTGGCATGCCGATATTCGCCGAGGAGAATATCGAGACCAAGATACCGATATCTACGAAGCTTCTCTCTTCTGGAGATGAGTACTTCTTTCTCCGAGCTGAGTGAGATTCGATGAATCAAAAAGGTATAGAAAATGGTGACCTCATCCTCATTAAAAAAAGTAATATCCCCGAATCAGGAAAGATCGTCGTCGCTCTCATCAATGATGAAGCCACACTCAAGGAATACCGACAAGTTGAGGGATGTGTCTACCTCATACCTCACTCTGATAATCCGCGCCATAAGCCGATAATACTGGATGAATCTGATGGAAATATCATGATCCAGTGAATATTCGTTCGAGTATTCCCAGGAGACCTCTTTAGTTAAATATTTAATTAATATAATTTTCACTTTTATCCCTATGATATCTATCATCTGACATTCTCGAACACGTTATGCGAAAAACCTTTTTTCATCTCGTATACTCATAACGAGAAAAAGGCGAACTCTCCTACAAAAAGTATCCACTTATTTCTGAATATAGCTATAAAATTTACTCCATACCCTATACAATAACCTATTCTCTTCCTATGACTGATAATAAAAAAGATGCTCTCAATGCTGCTCTCGCCATGATCGAAAAGCAATTTGGTGCTGGATCCGTGATGAAGCTCGGTGAACGAAAACATATGAATGTGGAGATGACTTCATCTGGATCTATCGCCCTTGATGAGGCTCTCGGTGGTGGCTATGCGAAGTGACGCATCATCGAGATCTATGGACCAGAGTCTTCAGGAAAGACGACGCTCACCCTTCATGCTATCGCAGAGTGCCAGAAAGCTGGTGGGACTGCCGCTTTCGTCGATGCTGAGCATGCACTCGACCCAGCATATGCACGCAATATCTGAGTAGATATCGATAATCTCATCGTCTCTCAGCCAGACTATGGTGAGCAAGCACTCGAGATCGTCGATGCACTCGTGCGCTCTGGTGCTGTAGATCTCATCGTCGTCGACTCAGTCGCAGCACTCACTCCGAAGGCAGAAATCGAAGGAAATATGGGAGATAGTTTTATGGGGCTCCAGGCTCGTCTCATGTCTCAGGCACTTCGGAAAGTGACAGGCGTCATCGGTAAGTCGAATACGACAGTCATATTCATCAATCAAATCCGTATGAAGATCGGTGTAATGTTCGGAAATCCCGAGACGACGACAGGAGGGAATGCTCTCAAATTCTATGCTTCTCAGCGTCTCGAAATCAGAAAAAAGGAAAAACTCGAATCTGGTACTGGGGATGATAAAGAAGCCTTCGGAAACCGTGTAAAGGTGAAAATAGTAAAAAATAAAGTTGCACCTCCCTTCCGGGAGGTCGAGATCGATGTCCTCTTCAATGAAGGTATCTCTCGTGCCTGAGAAGTACTCGATATCGGCTCTGATCGTGGCATCATTAAGAAGTCTGGAGCATTTTATTCTTATAAAGAAACCAAACTTGGACAGTGACGAGATAATGCTCGTACATTTCTCAGGGAAAATCAGAAACTTCTCACAGAAATAGAGAAAGAAGTTCGAAAAAGTAAAAAATGAGATGATTTCTCACCGAAAAAAGGGAAAATAGATGAGATCATCGAAGAATAATTTGCATCTAATAAGATGTATGCTATAATAATAGCATACATCTATTTTATGTCCGAAACCTCTCCATCAACCTACACAACACTTGCCCAACAAGCAAGTCAGATTGGACCATTGCGAGCAACTCTCCTTGGGGTGTTGTGAATTATTGGTTTTGGAAGTACACGAGTTGATACTAATTTGATACTCAATCAGACTCCTTCTGAAGCAATCCAAGCATGACTTTCTACTAATTGACAAGTACAAGGAGTCTTAGGACAAGTAGATAAACCATGAGAATGAGCAGTAAATGATATAATCCCTTATAAAATAGCAGCCTAAATAGCAGCCTAAATTCCTCTTGAAAAAATCCGAAATCTCCCCATAATTAGAGAGATTTTTTCTTTTTTGGTTCTCTTTGTATATACCAATATTCGTATTATGCTCAAGACTTCTTTCACTCTCATATCCAAAAAAATACTTACCCATGATGTATTCGAGCTTATTTATGACTGTCCTGATCTTTTAAGAGAACCCCCGAAACCTGGACAATATGTCATGTTTCAGTTTGCCCCAGGATTCAATCGTTCATACTCTATTGCCTCATATGAAGGAAGTACATTTACCCTTATTATCAAACGGATTCCTGATGGAAAGGGCAGTCCTATGATTTGCGATGCTGAGATCGAGAGTAGATTTCAAGGGATACTTCCCCTCTGACACTTCATACTTCAATATACTCCTAGGAGTAAGTGTTTCATCGGTACTGGTACTGGGTTTGCTCCACTCTACTATCAGCTCATCTGAGCAAAGGAAGCGAGACTTCCTCTCCATAGGGTTGGGTTTATTTTCTGAGTACGGATGTTCGAGGACAGCTTCTATGAGAAAGAGATCGAGTCATTTTTAGGAGAGTTTCCAGCATTCGAATATATCCGGTACTACTCTCGGGAGCTCGATACCACGATGAGAAGTCCTAAGCATGAGTCGAGGATCGGATATGTGACCGACTGGATCAATCATGAGTCTATAGCTTCATATGAAGAGTTCTATATCTGTGGATCCCCTGCCATGGTAAAAAATGCTAGAGAAAAACTTGAAGCACTCTGAATCACGAAAGACCAGATATTCTGGGAGCAATTCTAAGAAAATGCCTGAGAAGGAAAATCCCAGTGGCTGCATACTCCATCTGATTGCTCTCAGTGAGAAGGTGAGATCCATCATTCGCGCTTCAAATCTCGCGTCACGGATGAGAGACGAATATACGTTATACTATTAGGATCAAAACGAGCTGTTATGGATTCGAGAGACTCTATAAGATTCAGTAAGTCATCAGATGCTTCGTCACCTGCAATATCTCAATCCGTTTGCTCATCCCACGTGAGATCAAGATACCTTCGAAATTCTGAAATATGTCGGATGAGGAGGTCTGAACATCTTTCAAAAGGTCATACTCTATTCTCCCCATCAATATAGCCTTTGTCCTTAACTTGATCATTTCAATAATCTATGGCATCGAAAAGTTTGAGTACTTTCTCTACTGAAACAGTATCGAGTTTTGATACTCCATTCAGACAAAAGTGAATATATCTACCCAATCTCTGAAAATGTATAGCAACTTTTTTGAGTTTATCGTTCCCTTGAATTCATGAATAAGCCGTAATATAGGATAACTGGAATTTTTGTTCGAGCATGAGGTTTCCACCAGTTGCTTTGTCTATTTCATCGGGATATTTCTTATCGATCCACCAGATAAATGACTCTGGTATAATATGGAGAAATGGATCGCGTACGATTGACTCTATTCATTCTTTTTGTTCTTGTTCATCTCAGAGAAGGAGGTGAGCATACTTCCAGTAGCCAGTAGGAAGGCCATCTGCTTGTCCGAGAGCTAAAAATCTCCGAATTTCGTCCCCCAAACCGAGATAAAATGACCAACTCAAAATACTCTCAAGTGCATGTTTTTTATCGATGTCGAGAAATGGATAGAGACTCATAATAGCACGTAACCATCGTACACGATCTCACTCTCAGACATCCATGATCCTCAGTGCCGTGAACATCATACTTGCCTTATGTGAAGAGGGCTTTTCAAGAGCAGAGAGGGGGATAAGGTCAGCCTCGACCTCTGATGTCTTATCTGTTAATACGCTATGTATCATCTCTGCATGAGTGAGATGTTCTCAGGATTCTGGCAACTCTCATCGCATAGCCTCCATATACTCTGTAAAATCTTCACACCCAAAAGACTCCCCAATAACACCAAGTGCTCTCTCATAGAGATCTTCTTGGGTATCCGTATCGAGGTACGTAAGAGAAATAAAAAATAATTCTAGGCAATCCGCATACCCCAAAACTTCACCATCCTCGATCATGAATTCACAAAGTTCAAGGAAGAATCATGTACGATAGAGAATCCTACATAAGAATATTGTCTCACTCTCTGAGAGTCCTTCGAGGATAGTATCTGAGAGAAGATCTCGAATCTTCGAAAGTGGTGGATTCTCTACGCTGAGTAGCGTTATTGCGATACTTAAAATGAGAAGTTTTGGATCTTTCTTGAGTCCATCCAGTGCGATCTCATCAACCTGGGAAGTATTGGCTGAAAGGAAGAAAAGGAATTGATATATACTTGATCCATAACTCTGTCTTGTATATTCTATAAGCGATTGGTACTGTGCTCTATCTGCCGATGAGAGAGATCAGAGGCTCTTTCGGACGAGATCACCCGCGAATCGTACATCATCCCTATCTATGAGGGGGATATCTGTGGTATATCCAGCGAGTTCCCCTTGAAATTCTAAGATCTCATCGAGAAGTTCTTGATTATCTCCATGATCATTTTCTACTCGATCCAAGAGGAAATCGAGTATATTGTTGAGTCTTTGTGAGACAAAGGACTCTTCCATTATATCTGCTCCTTCTTGTGGAGCATAATTCATATCATCGCTTCATAATTCCCCTTCTTCTTGCGAAGCATTTTGCTTTTGATGTTGATCATCTCCATGGACATCACGCACGACATCCATCCATTCTTGGTTGTTATTCGAAAAATAGGAATCAAGGATAGAAGACTCTAAGGTTTCTTGATGTTCTCAGAAAAGATCACGAAGAGTGAGTATATATTCCATACCAACTCATTCAGGAAAAGGTCCAAAAGAGCCAGTATGACCGAGCATTCAAACAGCTACTTCAAGTAGGAATAGCTTTCTACACCAGAGAGGATGAAATTCATCATCATAAATGTCTTCATCTCGACTTCCTGCCGACATAAAACTTGCTTCAATCTTCGTTAATCACTCAAGGACATATTCTGAAGCAAGCTGTATTACTCTTTTGATCACATCGTCGATACGATCTCCTCGATACAGTGGCAATAGCATCTTATAGACCTCTCAAATCTCTTCATCTGTCTCCAGAGTTCATCGATAGACAAACTCTGGAAATAGCACACTCCCATGGATTCATGCAGATGATCCAAATCCATAGAGTGACTTCGCTTCTTCGACTCTTCCCATCTTATAGAGAAGTGTGATCTGACACCCGAGATAGTGCGCCTCTCCTATGCGTACCTGAAGTGTCTGATAGAGCTCATATGCACGAGGATAGTCTTGTATCTTTTCATACCCATCAGCAAGGATCGCGATCATCTCCTCATTCAGCTGGACAGAGGATGGGCATATATCATATACTGATTGAATCCTTTTTATATCTTCACCAAATATTTCCATGACCTTCAACTTCATACAATATCCATAATTTTTTGCTTCCTCATTTTCATTTTCTATCAATCTATTTGTCATATCCTTGATTCGATGTCGTATTTTAGTAACCCCAGATTGCTTCTCTTCCAACCGATCAGATTTAGCACCATGTAATATAATCTGAACACTTGCTCTATAATTTCATAATACTCATAAAAAAGTCGCTTCTACCCAATTGAGTGATATTGGCATTCAATTTTGCAAACAGAATTGCACCCAACCAAAAAGTGGTAGGGCAGAATCCTCCCGAGCAGTATGGATCATAAGAGCGATCTCATCCGTATTTTTTCATGGGGCAAGATCTCAGATGGCTGAAGCAGCCTGAATCCTCTCATGTTCATCATCAGAGCAAAGTTGATCGATCATCTCAGTAAGAGCAAGGTCAAGATCAGCTTCATCTTCTAAATCTCCTTGACCTAGATGTTGAGGCATATCATTCATAGATATTTATTGGAGAGTTATATGTGGAGGAAAATAATCGAACTGACCTCAGTCGGTCGTAAAAGGAAGATTCAGAGAATCTCTACTATCTGGATGTTCTATGGCATGAATATCAGTACATA
>JAYWFD010000132.1:0-3528 GCA_043778965.1 Candidatus Altimarinota bacterium | reverse complement strand
AGAAATTATAGATATCTCCGACGAATTTCTCATCTCTATCATGGAATTCTATCACTTTCTTATATCCTGAGAATACATCCTGATAGATGAACGCATCCCGAATGAGAGAAAGAATATGGGAATAATTCATAGATCAATATAAAGTAACTATTTCTCCAATACCGCCTTGAAAGTCATGATCAGGTCTTAGTAGAAAGTGACGTTGATAAGCATGATCTACTGATCACTTAGATTTATAGTAGCACCAATGGCTACTAGGAGTAGGTTTATTTTACATAAAAAATATTATAACATAAACATTCTTAAAATTCTATAGAAGTAGGATCAAATGGGTACGGATTCTGTGTCGTATTCACATAGAGGATCTTCCCTGATTTCTCAGAGTAGATAAAATACTGATTCGGTTCACTTGGTCCGAGAAGTATATGTCCACAACTCACGGTGACACCTTTTTCTTCTTGAAGTTTTACTTGATAAGGATCCCGAGCAATATGAAAAAACTGGTATCAGTCTTTTTTTGTGAGTGATGAAGTACAAGCATTACTACTAGTATCATATTTTTCTACCTTACATTGTATTTGTGATTTATTATAATGATTCTGATTTCTTGTATCTGAAGTCACTGGGTATGGTACTATCTTGTTCTGAGCATCTACGAGTTTTTGTATTATTTTTTTTGGATTTTTCCAAATAGGAGCAATATCATAGAGTACTATATAGCTCGCATCTTGATGTGATAAAAAATCCGAAGGCTTCATTTTTTGAACTATACCATTATAAGTAGGGAGAGCGCTATATCTGACACCTTCTGTACTAAAATTTTGATATTCAGTACTACTACCGTCAATATGAATTTGCTGATTTTTATAATCTTCTACAGGACAAGATTCTTTTGGTTCATTTTCTTTAGGACTATAAATCAGGAGTGACTGATTATAGAGTCAATCCCAACTAAGATTACTCGTTCTATATCATCGCCAAAAGTTTCCAAATTTCTCGATTATATAACCAGCTCACAGTACATCTTTTTTCTTGGTAATTAGAAAATCATTCTTACTTATATCCGTATCGAGATAGGCGATATTCCAGCGAAATCTCACATATTTTTTACCAAAGATATCAATATTAATATTCGATGTATTGATCCTATTTAGGATATTTTTTATATCAAGTCATCATTCATTATCTGCCATAAGGAGATTTTTTCATATTCAGGAAGCATCGAAAATCTGCGCAGTAACATCGATCATATATCCATGATTCCATTCCTGGATTTTTCCTTTCGGATGAGATACAATGTAATACTTATTAAAAGCATTGGATCCATGGGGTATTACTATAGGCATATAATTATATTTCTTACCTCCGTCATCATCGAGGAAAATTCCAATATATGGTCAAGTGGTATACTCACTAAAATATTTTACATATTTTTGGTCTACACAAGTGATCATATTCTTCACAAGAGAGAAATCTCAAAAATTCTTTATAAGACTATAATGAAAAACTCAAGTATCTGTAGAACAACTATCTATTCATTCATACTGCCCTGCTCAGTTTTTCGTAAGTTGGATAACTTGACTCTGCTCCTGAAAAACTACTTGGTTTCAAGTAGTTTTTACTGAACCTGCTGAGGCGAGACTAGGAATAAGGAGAAGAAGGAGAAGCAAATATCTCATAGTATAAAAAGGTTAAAATTAAAAATTACTTCTCCAATACCGCCTTTATCCTCCTCACTCCTGCGCTACTCGACTCTTCTTTTATGATGCGGAATCTCCCCATATCCTTCGAGGTCTCGACATGTGGTCATCCACAGAGCTCACGTGAGTAGACGACACCATCAGTACCGACCATAGAGTAGACCTTCACGATATCTGGATATTTCTCCCAGAACGATCCAGATACACCTGCCTCTTGTGCTTCTTTTTTATCCATATTTGATATCGTTACGGTGAGCTCAGAGGATATGCCCTTATTCACGAACTCTTCTACTTTTGCTATTTGTTCAGGAGTCATCTTCTCAGGGTGCGTGAAGTCGAAGCGGAGACGCTCGGCAGTGATATTGGATCCTGCTTGGTGGACATGTGTCCCGAGAATTTGCCTCAGTCACTCGAGCATCAGATGACACGCTGAGTGGAGAGCAGTCGTCTCAGCTCCATCATCGGCGAGTCCTCACTTGAATTTGCCAGCCGCAGCAGTACGAGAGAGATCTTGATGTTTTTTAAATTTCCTATTAAATCCAACCAGAAAATCAGCCTTATTAAACTTAATACTCTTTCATTTAATCCAATCTGTAATAATCTCTAGCGTCATTTCACCGGGAAATCCGTAAGTTTGAAATAAATGAGATCAGAGAATTTCTCACGCAAGTTCACTAAATACAGTTGCTGAGTGGATTTGGTACTGAGATGGGTCTACCATTCGTCCATCCACTGTAATACCATTCTTCATAAGAAAATCTGGAAATTGTTTTTCAAATTCTTTAATTCCATTCTTGAGAGTCTTTCCGAACTTCTCTTCTTCTATACTGAGCTCTTTTTGGATTTTTTCAGCATTCATCTTCACACTCTCATAAATCTCTGAGAATTGCTCGATGTACATACTCGCTATCTCACTCGCGAATGGTTTCTCATAACCCATCTTATACGCTTCGCGGATGGCTCGACGGATAAGACGACGCAGGATATATCCTTGGTCGATGTTCTTCGGAGTGACACCATCGGCGATCATATGCGTGGCTGTGCGGAGGTGATCAGCGATGATACGGGCAGATCGACGAGTTGAATTCCAATCTACACCTTCTTTCTCATCCGTTCCGAATATCTCATGGATACGTGTGATGACTGTAGAAAAACAATCTGTGTGATACACTGATTTTTGATGATTCAGTACTGTAGTACATCTTTCTATACCCATACCAGTATCTACACATGGTGCTGGCAATGGTGCTAACGTATGTGCATCGAGACGATTATACTGCATGAAGACATTGTTCCAGATCTCCATCCACTTTTTTGGATCTGTACCGACATTGGATCATGCTGGTGGCTTCTCTTCTCCCATCCAGTAGAATATCTCAGTATCAGGACCACATGGACCAGTCGGACCTGCTGCCCACCAGTTATCCTCTGCAGGAAGTCGAGCGATACGCTCATCACCGAAATCAAGCCGATTCTCTTTCCAGACATTTTTCCAGATTTCTATAGATTCAGTATCGAGAGGAGCATTCTCATCTCCGGCAAACACTGTCACACTTATCATCTCAGGATCAAGCCCGAGCCATTCTTTACTGGTTAAAAACTCCCAACTCATCTCGATAGACTCTTTCTTAAAATAATCCCCGAGTGACCAGTTCCCAAGCATCTCGAAAAATGTGAGATGGGTGTCATCTCATACATCATCGATATCACCCGTACGGACACACTTCTGTACATCAGCAAGTCTCTTCCCGAGTGGATGAGGCTCTCAGAGGAGGTACGGTACAAGTGGTTGCATCCCTGCAGTATTGAAGAGGACTGAAGGATCATT
>JAYWFD010000131.1:0-3540 GCA_043778965.1 Candidatus Altimarinota bacterium | reverse complement strand
TAGAAAGCTAAAAGTTGTACTTACATTATATGAAAAAAGAGTGTAAATGCACTCTTTTTTTGAAGATTTTATTGGTATTTTTCCGTGTTTCCCTAGATGTTCATAATCTTGATCTCTATGCCTTCCCTCTACGATATATCTGTACAGAAACCAAATGGTGAAACCATCTCCATGGCAGACTACAAAGGAAAAGTCCTCCTCATCGTGAATACCGCGACCAAGTGCGGACTCGCTCCACAGTTCGAAGAACTCGAAACCCTCTGGAATACCTACTCGCATGATGATCTCATGATCCTCGGATTTCCGTGCAATCAGTTCCTCGGTCAAGAACCTGAGACCAATGAGACGGTCGAATCTGTCTGCAAGATCAATTTCTGAGTCACCTTTCCCCTCTTCGCGAAGATCGATGTGAATGGGAGCAATACTCATCCACTGTATCAGTTCCTCAAATCGAAGAAGGGATGGTTCTGGAATCGGGGTATCAAGTGGAACTTCACCAAGTTCCTCATCGACCGAGAAGGCAATATGATTGAACGGTATGCTCCGACGACGAGTCCGCTCTCGATCAAGGGTGATATAGAGAAACTCATCTGACAATAATTATTCCACCTCCACCATCACTTCATTTCGCCTCAGAAGTGGGAAACTCAGAGGGGGATTGTATTGCGCGGAGATCATCTCTCAGTGTGTCTTATGTCCATCTCGGATGAGGTAGTCTGTGAGGAGGTTCTTCTTCGCTTCGACCCCTGATTCTGTCGCATACCAACTGTAGCGAAGGACCGCTTTCTTCGATGGAGGAATAGCTCGGAAATGAACCTGTATATTTTCTGGCTTGGGGAGTGTATCGAGAGTATAGCTACTCGGCATCGTGAATGCGATGATATGTTTCCCAGAATTCGATACCGTATCCGTGACCGGCGCAGTCATAGCTATCGTCTCGGATCCCTGTCGAGTCGTATCCATCACAGGAACCGTCATCTTGACCTGAGTTTTCGATGTATTGCCACCGAAGATATACCCAGCAAGCTGGCGAAATCCACTCCTCAATGCGGTTCTCATATCTCACTCGACCTCGACTTCTGCGACAATATAGCTCGTATACTCCCTGATCTCATATCAATCATGTTTTTCAATGAGGGTATATTTTGGCTCCTCGATGTCACGGATCGAGAAGAGCGTTCCTGCGATCCAGACGATGAGAGCAATGGCGAGGATGATGAGAAATATGTACATGATCCGATGGTACGCGAATCGGGTGAAAGTGCAAAGAAAAATCCCTGACGAGATAAGGGTTTGTGAGCATACTACTGATAGACTCTCGCATGATCTCCGACATCGAGAAGAACTACACTAATATAGTCCCTTTTTTTACGAAAAATGATCCGTATATCATCTGTAACAGAGATAGATCTATCTAGTGGCATGGGCGGATGGAGTGGATGATTATGGAGAGATGGGTGTTCAGGATCAGTCTGAAAAAGCTCGAGAGTTCGCAAAGTGAGACTTTGTTCGTATGGTCTGAGTTTTTTGAATCATTCGATATATGTTTTTGCGTACCTTATCTCCATTAGATTTGTTTTTTCAGGAATTCAATAGCTTCTTTCCCATGAAATGGGCCATAACTTGGCTCTTTACCACTATCGACATCATCTGCAAGCTGAGTATAGTATGCATATCGCTCATCGGACATACGCGGCTCGATACGTATACCTCGGACAAGAGTCTCTCTGAGAGAATAATCTACAAAAGTAGAAAAATCTATATGTCGCTCTTCTGTGAATTTATATATCTCCTCTCGCAAGGCGCTATCCATCCTCAGTGTAGTCGAGACCCTCTTGGTTCTGGGTTTTTTCTGAAGTGTAGTACTCATACTAAATAGTTACAATGTATGGCACTAGTATATCAAAATATGAGGAAATGCAAGAAAAATATCACCGTAGAGGTTTTCTTATTTTTGATTCTCTTTAAGATATTCGATAAGGTAATTTCTATCCCAAAGATCTATCCCATACTTATGGGCTTCTGATATAGCATCAGGACTGAATCCTGTGGTTGTGACAAATATTCCTCATACAGGAACAATCTCACCAGTCATGACTCCATGAAGTTCACGGATTTTTTCTACTCAGATATTTTCACTATTATAATGTTTACATTGAACAAAGAATTTCTTATCACCAAGTGTAGCGGTCACATCGACTCCCCCATCTTTTATTCATACTCAGAGAAGTGTATGAAATCATTTTTGTTTGAGTATATCTGCAACGAATTCCTCAAACTCTCTCCAATCTAGCTTCATGACTTCAGAGAGTTGAGTCATTGCTCTCATACGAATCTTCTTTCTCTGTTCTATATAGTAAAATATTAATCCAGTAATACATAACAACACTACTCCAATTGGAATAAGCAAAATAGGATGCTCAATGATATAAACATATACTGGATTAAGATACTGAAGGAGAAATAAGAGCAGTAATCAGACTCAAAGCTGAAGAAAGGCAACAGCTAAATCCCGAAAACTTTTGATACCATTGCCCTGTGAATAATACTTTCTGCGATAATATCTTCCCATAAGATAAAGTTATTTGATACTCCTATCCTACCACAATCACTCTCGAAAAACGAAAAATCCCGCCGAAGTGAGGTGGGATTTTCTAGTACTTATTTTTTAATACCCAATAACCCTGAAAGGGTGCGTGGAATAACTGTAGGAATTGCAGGTTTTAGTTGTAATTCATCTCAAAAAATCAATAAGAAGCTATGTTTCAAGTTCTAGTACTAACCACTATAAGCTTTCATTGATTCTGAATTATAGGAACTAAAGAGTTCTTAATCAATTCTGCAGTTGAATCTGATTTTAGTAACCAAAATGTATTTAGTGGCTTTGCCCAAGAACCAAGGGACGGTATTTTTTTATCTAATGCCTTATAAATATCAGGATCATAAGGATAATTTAAATCATAACTTATAATAAGTGTATGCTTATTTGCAAGTGGAGTTCAGAGTAATGTGCTCATGGGAAAAAAGAAAAAAATGTAAATAAAATTTACAAGTCTGAAATTTTCCTTAGAATCATTCGGCCTAATGATATGATTTTCTGGAATTTTCTGGAAACCGTAATAGGAAAACCTTAGACTCGTTCTGGGGTTTTTTTATTTTCTATCTATATATGGGTGAGTTATCATAAGTTTGGTAACAAGCTATAGTATATTCGGATAATATGAAAAATGGAAGCAATGTCAAAAACTTTTTTTAAATTGTTCACTTTTTGTATTCGACAAATTTAAGAGGTTTTTAAAGAAAAATGAAATCAAGTAATTTTATGATGAATTTTCTATATCTGGATTATATTACTAATATATGCGAAAATTTGCATAAAATAAAAATCCTCCTGAATCGGAGGATTTTTAGAAATACTGGATTGCTTCACAAGCTCGTAATGACAGAAACCTATAACTTTTCACTTTTACCTTTTCACTTTTAATTCTTTATCGTCTCCCTCACCTTAATATGCAGCTCTCTGAGCTGGATCTCGTCCAC
>JAYWFD010000130.1:0-3562 GCA_043778965.1 Candidatus Altimarinota bacterium | reverse complement strand
ACATCAGCAAGTCTCTTCCCGAGTGGATGAGGCTCTCAGAGGAGGTACGGTACAAGTGGTTGCATCCCTGCAGTATTGAAGAGGACTGAAGGATCATTTTCAGGCACGAGTGGTGCTGATGGGATTATAGCATGATTTTTACTCTTGAAGAAGTCGAGATATTTCTGGCGGATTTCGGATGCGAGTATCATAAAAAAGAATCTAGAAAATAATATAATGAATTATACAGAAAATATGAAAAAATCCACCTGAAATTTGACAAGAGAGAGAGAGAGAGAGAGAAGTGTTATTATATAAGAGTCCGCGCATTATCTATGCGGGAATCATATAGAGCTCACTTTCTATTTAAATTGATTTCCTGTCTGAAGTGAGTCGGATGGGGTGGAAAGATCCATGAAAGAATTCTCAGCCGTAATAGGCCTCTGTGTCATCCTTGGTACTTGGTCCTATGGAATAGCACGAGCGCAGACCTACTGGAAGTATGTTCCAGCTGTTGGAACACTAGTCGGAGGTGTATGCATCATGGAAGATTACGCAATCCCCAAAGGAAAGTAATCCGCCACTCCCTTAGTTTGCCGCCGCCTTTAAGTCGGCGGTTGATTTTTTGAATAATCTTGGGTGATAACAGATTAATCTCTTATCTGTATACCCTTCCTTCCACCATAGAGTGCTATGATCGCGAGGAATCAGAGAAATATACTAATACCTCCATACGAACCCGTATGAAGAATTTTTTCTGATATAAACATCATGATCGCTCACACAAGAGCTAAAGTGAAACCATAGAGAGCCGAAGTATAGTCTTTATCTGGATCATCTCATAGGAGTGAGTAGAAGTAGGATTCGCAGAGATTCACCGCTCACCCAAAGAAGAGTCATACACAAAATGCAAGACCTTGGACTATGACATATTGATCCAGAGATCTTGCGAGATCGAGAATACTCGAAAATCAGAAAATAATGATGATGAAAATACCAGAAAAAATAGAAAAAGCCCGTAATCTCACATGGGAAAATCTCACAGAGATGATATTCCCGATGATAGCACCAAGAGATGAGAATAAGAGAAGGAGTGAGGAAGCTGTACTAGACTTATCAAATATATCTTTGGAGTAGTTGATCGCGACTTGTGAGGCTTCTACTGATATCTGCCAGAAGCATGCAAGACCTATCATGAATATCCCATAACGAAGAAAGAGCTTCTTATAGAGTACCCACGACGCGCGAAATACGGAAGTCTCCCTTCGTGTCTCTGCTATGAAAAGATCCCCTCCTATGAATACGAGAAGCCCTATGAAGTAGCATAGTCATGCGAAGAGAAGGCCCTCAGTCTCTCCGATCTTGGATCCGATAACAGTACCTAGAACGAGGAATACGATAAATACTACTGTCGTAAATGCTCATATCGTGGCAGATCAGAGGTTCGAAGTGGCTATCTCACGGCCGATAAGAGTATTTTTTCCTATGACATAGAGTGAGTATGCAAGCCCGATACCCGCCATAGAAATATTAAAAAATACTGGAGATACTGATGGCAACAGAAGAGCTCAAATAAAAAATATCATACCTATACCAAGAGCCATAAACAACATAATACGCTCACTATAGCGCGCATAGAGAGGGCCTCCGATGATATACGCTATCATACTTCCGAGAAGCACATAGCCTGATATCCCTTCAAGAGTCGGAGCAAAGTCATCCGCATAAACTCACCAGAAGAAATATTTCACTCCAGCATAGAAGAGACTCCAGAGGGCAATAAGGGCAAGAAGAGAAAAGAGTGAGCGATTCATAGAGAAAGATTAAAGTTGGGAAATAAAACGTTCGATTCCATCTCTCGATTCTGTTCTATAGAAGATATTTTCATGATCTGCTTCGGGAAGGAAGATATCTTCTATAGGACCATTCCAATGTTTAAGAAGATTTTTGGTATGATGATTGGGGATAACGGTATCCTTTCCTCCATAGATACAGAGAAGATGATTGGATCTTAGCTTGCCATATGTCAGAGAATCGAACTTGTTCGTCAGAAGGAGTGAAACTGGGATAAATGGATATCCTTCCTTTGCGAGAGATTCAATAGAATCATAGGGAGTTATGAGTATCACACCCTTGACTCATCTCTGACTAGAGAGATATGTGGCTATACCAGTACCGAGACTTCGACCTATGATGATGATATTTTCAGGATGTATCTTGAGTTCTTGTATAAGAAAATCATACTCTTCCAAAGCATCAGAAAAAAGAGTCTTCTCAGAAACTTTCCCTGTACTCAGGCCATAAGACCTATAATTAAAACTGATGATATTAGCATTTTTATAACGATGTCATTCTACAAAATACGATGTCTCTTCTGCATTTCCTCAGAAATAGAGAAGAGTATACTGTTCATTTGGATTGATCTGTCGCCAACCATCAAGAGTATTTCAGTCTTTTGTCTGTAGCTTTATATTCTGTAAGGCTGTATTATGATGGAGTTCTTTATAATGAATATCCTCTGCTTGCGCTGGAAAGAAAAGGAGATTCCCTTGCTTAAAAAACATAAAAATACACAGCAATATATATGAGATAGTTGCTACGATAAGAATGGGAAGGATAATTTTCAGCATTTTATGAGTAAATATAGGAAAGCATCATAGATCCTGATATATCTGTTTTAATCTTATATATTTTCTCACGGAAACCAAAAATACTTATAGAATCCTCACTTATTTCCCTCAATTCTATCTCACTCATATCATCAAGTTTTCATCCAGATGCTTTGATAATTGCCTCTTTCGCTGTCCAGAGTCTATAGAAGTTCAGCCAGCTCACTCCTCAGAGGATCCTATACTCCTCCTCGGAGTGAGTAGCAAAAAGGGTATCATCTCTCGCCTCTATCTCCGCAATATCAATCCCAGTAAGAGTATCACTCAAGGAAAATGCCACATAGTGGAAAGAGTGAGAGACCGACCAATAGTAGGCTTTCTTCTTGATATATATAGGAACAGGTCTTTCTTCCTCATCTTTTTCCAGTGTACCTATATAAGACAAATTCTTCCGAAGATATTCGAGGAGATAATATCGCACTTCGATGCTCTCATCAGAGAGTCAAGCATGAAAGAGTCATGGATATCTAACTCAAGCATGTATCATGCTTTCTCATATTTTTTTATGATATTCGAAATAATGCATACTAGGGAAGGAAAAAACTAAGTTTTGGACGTTCGGCAGTACTGAGAAATTCATCTTCTGTAGAAAGAAAATTTTTTCACTCATGATCGATCGAGTCGATAAATCCTACAAAGTCAAGCTCATGAAAATTATTTTCTCGATCAGATTTCATTTTTTTAATGATATCATTCGGTGGATAGGTGATACTTATACCTATACAAGTAAGGGTTATGTGAAGTCACTCATCTATGGATGATTCCGGAAGATATGCCTTTGTGACAAGTGTCGAGCATACATAGTTCATATCACTATAATAATAAGTATCTACCAGCAGAGCTGGTAGTTTTAGAGAGCAGACCCCTATAAGGGGTCGAGTTAAAGGGAAGTTATTTGGAAGAAAGAAAGATTT
>JAYWFD010000129.1:0-3589 GCA_043778965.1 Candidatus Altimarinota bacterium | reverse complement strand
CTCCATTTATTAATACTCTTGGGTCAGTAAATACAATAAAAGAGAGAGATTCACACGAATCTCTCTCTTACAGTATATTTTTCGGTGTTTCCCTAGATTATCTGGATCCCGAGTTTTTTTACGAGCTTCCCTTCACTGTGCATCGCATTGATCGAGTCGTATCCTCCGAGACATTCGTCTCCGAGAAATATCTGAGGGACGGTGCGTATATGAGATTTCTCTACGATCTTCATGAGAGTCTCTTGATCATGAGTAACATCGATTTCCTCGTAGGTCGCTCCGATAGAAGTGAGGAGATTTTTTGCCTTGATGCAGTAGGGGCAGTAGTCCTTGGTGTAGATGGTGAGCATAATTAATAAGGGTAAAGATATAGGCATAGTGCATAGAAATGAATTTAATATTTCTTTCCGTTCTCTGTCTATGCACTTTTTCTATGTCTGAATTAGAACAATCAGAAGAGTTTTTTCTTCTCGCCGTGGACGACTCGAGTCGGAAAATCAGGTTCGAAAGCATTCATTCCTCACGTGAGGTTGTATGCCTTGATTCCTTCGGATTCTGCGAGCGAGCAGGCCTGTGATGATCGTCCACCCGATCGGCAGATGAAGATCACTTGTTTTGCCTTATTGACTTCATTCATCCTGAGTGGGAGGAGATGGAGTGGGATATTGCGTGCCGCAGGGATATGGACTTCTGCATATTCTCCTGTTCATCGGACATCGATGAGATCTATTTTTTCTGGAGATTTGTCGAGAAGGGAAGCGAGTTCTTTGGGGGTAATGGTAAACATAGTAGATGAAATGAAAGATTAAAGATTCAAAATTATAAGTATTGTCATATCGACAGAGTCCCGAGTCCTCGGGACGATGAGATATCTTGCCCTGAAGCATTCGGAGCAGGATTTCTCACTTCACTCTGTTTCGTTCGAAATGACGAAATTCTCGACTGTCATACTTTGCTCGAGATGACTACTCTCGGCAAAATATTTTCTGTATGGCATTCACGAGTTCGAGTATTCGAGGATCTGCGATAGAATAGGAGACAAATTGTCCACTTTTCTCAGAATCAAGGATTCCTTCATCCTTCATCTTACCGAGAAACTGAGAGAGCTGTGATTGCCCGATAGTACAGTACTTCTCAAGATCGCTAACCGTCTTCGGTCACTCTCGGAGCTTGCAGAGGATGAGAAACCGCTTCGGGTGGCCGAGGAGTTTCAGGATGTGGGCAACCTCTGCTGACTTTTTCTTCAGATCTTCCATAGTGTAGAAAAATAGAATATATATGAAGATATTATAGAAATGTAATATATTGTCAAAAGAAAAAATAGGAGGTGAGTCCTATTTCGTTGCTTCAGGCTTCTTTGTTCAATCTCGATTATATTTTTTAAAATATTCTCGTATCGTTGCTGGTCACAAGTCACCATCAAGTCGGGTTGCTTTATCATTACTATTTTTTGAAAATCAAAACTCTTGCTGTATTGATTCTATATCTGCTTTACTTGGGGCACTACTTCAGCTAGTTTTTAATGCTGTTCTAATGTCTTTCAAATTCTTTCATTCCAATCCTGCGAAAAATTCTGCATATTTATATTTTGGTTTTTCTGCAGGAGCAACAGCTGGTGCAATAGGTGCTTCAGCTCTCTTATCTTCCATTTTTAATCTTTCACCTTTCTCATCATACTGGCTATTGATATATTTTAGACAGTCTGGAATTGAAGCTTTCCCCTCAGTTCATCATAACGCCTTATATTTAGCCTTAATATTTTCTTTCACTGAATCATCGAAAGTGAGCTTACCATCCTTTTTCGACACAAATCAGAGTGCCTCGAGATCACTGAGGAATTCTTGCGAATTTTTACTTTCCTTATCGATCAGATTTCCTTCCCCATTGAATAGGCTTGCGAGTGAATATTTTCCTCATGTTTCAGAGAGCATTCAGTTGAACTTCTGTTTCCACTCTTTTTCTTTCAGTACTGGATTTTCAGGAGATTTCGTTGTATCATCGAACTTCATCCCGAACATCTTCCCGATGAGTTGAAGGAAATAGTTAAGACTTCTGAGTTCTGGATATTTCTCCATGTCTTTGATGACTTTTCAGAGAGATTCCTTGGTAACATTTTTCTCGCCGAGTGATTTCCTCACCTCTGCCTCACTTGATCATATATTGATCGTATTGAGACGAGTGATATCGAGTCAATCAGGGAGTTTTTTATCCTTGATCGCTGGCTCGAGGGAGTAAGTGCCATTTTTTACCTTGAAGATGAGTTGGGATCAGTTTTTATACTCCTCGAGTGGTTTTCCAGTATTTTCCTGATCAGCAATAAATGTCTTCACGGCTTCAGAACCATTTTGCTTGAGGAAGGCTATATTGGTCGTATTTTCTATACTGAATCCATTCGAGAGCATGGTATCTATAAATAAAGAGAGAAGCGGTTTCAGGATTTTCTCAAGTTCAAGCTTCAGGGGTTCAGGAATATTTCTCCCATCATTGAAAATACTCCCGAGTTGCACAAGATCTCATTTATTGAGATTTTTGAAGAGTTCTTTTATTTTCTCAGGTGATTGTTGTGAAAATTCTGTAAGTTTTGTTATATCTTGGGGTGTTTGGGTGAGCCCATCTAAAAGTTTTTTCATCTCAGTTGAAGGCTTATTCGTTTTTTCAGTCTGTATTTGCAGAGATTTTTCTGGATATAGCTTTGCGAGGAGCTCATTGACTATTTTTCTATCGTTCTCAGATAAGCTCGGCTTATTGAGTATCGTTGCAACAGTTCCTTCGGGAAAAGTTGTAGAAAGCCTCTCTTGTGTACTTTTTTCGTTGAGAGCATTAACAAGTTGACCTCTCTCCTGAGGAGTTAAGAGTGCATATCTCTCCTGAATATCACCTCGTCAGTTATTCGTATCAGCAACTTTATCAATAATTGCTCATGTTTCAGGTAATCCTCATCACATATTGAAGAACGTTAAAAATTATAATTCGTGAATACATTTTGCTCCACTTCTTTTTTCTCCATGGCAATCTCATCCTTCTCTTGTTGTCTCAGAGATGCGAGTCGATTTATACCTGATTGTATCTTCTGTCGAGCGACCTCATTTTCTGCGGATTCCATCGAGTCTTGGAGAAGCATTTCGATGCTCTCGATCATCTCAGGTGTGACATAGCTACTTGCAATCATAGCTGACACTCCCTCCGCGAGATCCCAATATCACTTCAGAGAATCGAGGACGCTGATAATGCCGTCACGATGAGCTATGTATGATTGTTTCTCTTGATCAGTCATGCTACAACTCTAGCATACTTCGATTTTTCTGTCAAAAATCAGACTCCTCTAGATATTTTCAGGCTCTTTCTCGAAATATTCCCGCATGATCATCCTCACTCACCAGATGATCGCTCCGAGCATGATCGCCATACCGATGTAGTGTGATGTGAGTGCTATTCCATCATCGTACTTGAGCATATGCATCATCGTGAGGAGATTGTACCAGTCATGAGACTCAGGTCACATATCGCCAATCAGAGGGAGTGAGCGAGTCCGAGCGTCAGCGATATAGATCGCGACATCGGTGAAATTCTGTCCCATCCACCAGATACA
>JAYWFD010000128.1:0-9546 GCA_043778965.1 Candidatus Altimarinota bacterium | reverse complement strand
CTATCTGGGGCTACTGGATTTTTCAGAGATTGCGTCATAGATGCCTGAGTATCTTGCTGCCATTTTTCATATTTTTCGAGTGTACTTGCACCGATATCCACACTTTGTGATACATACTCTGCTAGAGGTATAGCGCTGTCACTAAGAAGTTTTGGTGGATTTTTCATATTATCGAGCATCTTCTCGAGCTCATGTGTCTTTGCTTGTTCTGCTTTTATATAATCATGAAACAGCTTAAATCCTTTTTCTGAGTTTTTCTGCATTTGATTTGTGAAGTCATCACTCTCTTTGTTCGAGAGAGCAATACTACGGTCCAACTTTGTAGCATCGAGACCAGCAAGGACAAGCTGCTTACGGAGATATGGTGTGAATGTATCGATATCCATCATCTCTCACGATGAGGATTCAAAAGATCAAATATCTGCTAACATTTCTTTATATGCCAAAGCTGCTTCTGTCTCTGGATGATCGAGAGATCCTTGTGGCTTGAGATTAATATTTGGTGGGGTTCAAATCTTGAGATCTGGTCAGATCTTTGAGGGAGTTTTCGAAAAATCTGCATTCAGCCGATTAATCGGTTTTACAGCATTTTTTGCAAATTCGACCATAAAATCAGATTTGAGTTCAAAATTTACATGTGTCGATACTCGAATCTCACGTATACCTGGTATGGAAATCTGTGGAAATGATATTTTCAAGAAATCAAATGGAAGTGTCATCTGACGATCTGTACGTTGTGCAATAGTCGCTCATACATTGTCCTCTGGAATAAGAACAGTTTTTTCTAGATAACACTGGATTTTTATATAGAGCTTAAAAATATTGAGCGCTACAGAAACTGCTCCAAAAAGCTTTGGTAGTTTCGGTGGCGGAGGAAGATTTGGGAGATTGATACGCGGAAGAGATGGGAGATCCGGAAGGTCTGGAAGATTCGGCGGCGCAGGAATAGTCGGAAGTCCAGGAAGGTTAAGAGAAAGGGAAGGAAGTCCAGGAAGCCCAAGAGATGGAAGATCAGGAAGACGTATAGGGGTTATATTGAACTGGAACTCTGGCATACGTATGAGTATACCGAATCGGATATCTGAAAGATCGAGGACGATATCAGGCCATCGTGGAAATTGGAGAATAGGAAATGATGGAATAATAGCGGAAAGAAGTTTAAATTTCCAATATTTAAGATCCCAACGTTGATTTTGACAGACAGAACATGATCGATCTTTCTCTCTCCAGAGATCGAGAAATGGTTGCCATGTAGCGACGATCGTCTTCATGAGAACATAGAATTCTGCCCATTTTTTGAAGCGTGTGCCATTATCTCGATACCATCATCCAAGCATCTGTTCGAGTACATCGACATTACAGAGAATCTGGGTCATATATCGTTGTTTCCAAGTGATATATTTCTGGATTTTTTCTGGGAACTTTCTCCATTCATCTATGCGTCTCAGGTTTTGTTCGATACTTGAAGAGAGAGCCCCGAGTCAGAGATTGGTCTTTGAATCAAGACACTCTTTGGAATTGAGCTTTCCATCACACCAACCCTTCTTCGCATTGTCTAACTCAGATTTGTACTGATTCAGAGAACGAGAGTACCGATCAAACTCTTGTGGAAGTATCCATGGTATATTTATCGGGACAGATGCTCGTTCAACACGAAGAAATGGAAGTTGTCCGAGGAATTGATATACCGCTTTCACTTGATTCGCTCACCCAGCAACACTATTGATGGTTGAAGCATTACTCTTTACAGTACTGTCAAGCCAAGCATCATATTTTTGACCTATGGCATTCGTCGATTTTGTATTTTTAGCAAAATTATTCGCTGTATTTATACTTCCTGCAGCTCATACCTGATCCTTGAGATTTTTGTAGCCCACTTTGAGAGATGTTTCAGAAAATTTTGAAAGAAAATCTGAATAAGAACCATCGACTACAGCATTTTGTCAGAAACTTCGCGGAGGGATAATGACGATGTTAGGAAGAGTCAGGAATTTATTCGTGAATTCATCTGTCTGACGCGATACCCAATCCATGATAAATTCTGGAAATCCTGAGACACGTCGATTATTTACTTTTATGATATTGTTCATCGTGAATGGCTTCGACGTATCAAGTCCGATATCGATAGTACCTGCACCGCCTCATCCATCGCCAATACTCACTACAGGACCTCAAAGATTAGTATTACGAGATCACCTTCGAGAAATATTACTATATATAGTATTGAGTCTTGCTGTCTGTGGAGCCTTCATATACTGGATAATATCTTGGGTCAAAGTAGCGTTTTCTGCTTGGGTCAAAGTAGTCGCTTTCATCTTACAGCTGCTCGCATTCCAAGCTTCCGTCGTCGATCAAAGTCCAGAGATTCCGGCGACACTACCATCATCAGAAGATCCATCTCACTTACAAATTGGAAGAGATTTGGTTACTACTATACAGTTTCCGTAAGGAATAAGTGGAAATAGTGGATTTCTTCCGCTCACCATAGATGTTCCTCAAAAACACATAGCAGCACCCATGCCAAGCGTGAGAGTTGGTGTGACATAAATACGAAATGTATTAAATGGTGACCATGTACCGAGTGATCCTCCTGCTGAAGGTGCTCCACAAACTGGTCATGGTACATATCCGAGTGGAGTTCCTGGATACACGGATGGTATGCAGCACGGTGAGTATCCACAGTACATCGGCATACCAGTAAGACCTGAGAATATCGGAAGACCGATACTTGGAGCCATACCGGCTATATTGACTGGCATACCTAAGACTGAAAGAGATCCACCTGGTGCAAGTGGTGCCCAATTAATCGGCATAGCAAGACATCCTCCTCCACCAAATCCACAAGCAAGGCCATCAGCAAGATCCTTTATACTGGACTCAATCTCTTGTTCTGCCTGAGGAGAAAGTCATATAGATATAACACTTCATGAAGGATCTGATGTAGTATTAACGAGAGATCCTTGGCTAAGACTCGTCTGATTCCCCATGGTACTATAAGCATTGGTAAGTGCTGCCCCAGTCATATTCTCCACACTATCAGGAACCCCATTTCCATCGGTATCCTGAAGACGTCATGAAAGGGAAGGTGGAAGCTCAGCAGGAGTGAAACTTCGAGTTCCACGCACATAGCTTCGCACTGCTGTAGAAGACCAAAGGATCATATCCGCGCCACACATATTCGAAGTTTCGAATCAGACATCACCGAAGAGATCATCTCACACCGTTCATCCCTCGAGACGATCGACGATCATCTTTCCGTAACTTGCAGCAAGTGCTGTAAGCTCATAGCGAAATACCAGAGTCTGTCCGCTTGGGATATCTACTCATCTAAGATAGAAATCATAGTCTTCTGCTGCTATCGTACTAAGCGGATATTCTCTATTTTGTCATCAGAGAATGACTTGATATTTGGCATCGTTAGGAAGATCGAATATCTTCGGAAGGGTATCAAGATATTCTATATTCTTGATAGTCGATGCTGTAGTGTTTTTGAGTGTGATTTCTACAAGGATACGATCTCCCCCATGAAGCGTAGATGATGTGATGTTATTGTATTTTTTTTCGATTTCGACTCCATAAGCTGGAGCATACTCACTCCGAACATAGAGATCTGGATTAATCGATGGATTCGGGTTTGATGAAGGATTTGTGATTGGAACTCCAGAGACTGTAGAATTGTTTGGATCAGGAAAATACTTCAAAATCAATGCATCAGATTGATTCGTATCTACAGCGATAGAAGTTCCTCATGGAACAGTATTATCAGTGACAAATGCTGCATTTGCAGGAGTAGCGTTCACTCGCCTCGGATAGAATACCTCATCATTGAGAACTCCCGTATCAGGATCAGATCAAGATCATGAAGATGCAAGAAGTGAAATTGGTATGATACTCGCACGAATAGCTCAGCCTGCCTTCTCGCCATCAGCAGAGAGAGCTACTCAAAGATTTCCTTCGAGGATATTCTTATCAAAAAATCATGCTATAGCAGTGCCATATAAGACTCAAAGTTCTCCTCACTCCGTCAGATACACGATATCATCGAGTGTATCGTTATCCATATCAAATATCTTATATTGTGTTACTTTTTGTGGGGTTGATGCTCACCCATTTATAGTAATAAGTTTTTCTGTAAGTCTTCTTTTACTATTGTCTACAAGTACCAGTGATCCTGAGTGATCCAGAGAAAGTATATCAGCATAATTATCTCATATAAAATCACCAAAATCCACTCAACGTGCTGTAATCTCTGGAAGATAGGCAATTTTTTGCTTCTTGCGAAATACTCATCCTAAATTCAAATAAAGCTCCAGAAATCCATCATTATAAATCACTATAATATCTTCGAGCCCATCTGCATTCATATCTCGATACTTGTACGATAGTATGCCTCGCTCACTGCTCCCTGCGATCTGAGTACCGATACTCCGGTCTACACCTTCGAATTCTGTACCTGGAGCTCACGTATCTACATGCGTCACTGGATCTCAGAGATTCACGAGATTATAAGTTTGAAACCATTTCGTTGCTTCTCCGACACTATCCCCTGCCGCAAAAGAAAGGAGTGTACGGTTGTTCTCTTGCCATCAGACTCATGGAGATTCGCGGAGTGAACCAAAATTCCCTATATGATTCGGCCCAATAACTCGCTCATCTAAGATAGTGTCATTTGAATCTCGATAGATGTTGTATCATCGACTGAGAGGAGAGAAGATAGTACTATACGTATCAGATCTAGAATAAGCATGACTGGAATCAAGTGTCAGTTTCGTGACGGGATTATTGGTCGGTGCGACATCGACGCCATCTGATTCGGGAAGTCATAGAATCATCCGGCCTATAACTTCACCAGAATATTCTATATCTGCTACAAGTCGACCATATGAATACTCTGCCCGAGGAAGAAGATTTATACCTGGAGAGAGGAATAATCATGTAGTTTTTGTATAACTGATAAGCGCTGTGCTATTCTCTATAATACTCATACTTTCTCCTCATTTCTCTAGTCGATACTCACTCTCTGGGAAGAGTGCAAAGGTGATACCCCCATTGGCTGTCGGAAGTTTACAAAGATCCATTTCTGCTCCAGACTCACTACAAATAGAAAATGGAAGTCAAATAAGTGGATAAGCTACCTGTGCTATATTACTGCGACTTGCACTATCTGATATCTCAAGACGCAGAAATGCTCCTCGTGCAGAGAGAGACGTATCGAGTGCCATATCTGATGGTTCGCCTATACTCCATCATCCTCCTGGAAAAACTGAAAAAAGTGTATCTTGGAAATATGGTGTCGAGAGAAGTGTGGATACCGCAAGACTTTGTGAGGCTCATGGAGCAGTATTATAGAGTATTTGTGAGCCTTCTTTGAGATAGCTATCTCATGCAAGCACTGTATATCGAGCATTGTAATCTGGAAGGAAATTATACTTTCCTACTACATCATTGACATAAAGATTATAAAATGATATTCCTTGAAGAGTTTTTATGACGTTCTGCGTTGTTACACCTGTCGCCGTCTGAGTATTTACAGCATCTGTATAAGTGATCGTATTTCCTTGTATAGCAGGAACATCGACACGCCAGTATCCTGATGATCGTGGAAGCGATGCTATACCATTCACGAATGGTATATTGCTCGGTAGATCTTGATTTTTCTTGAGGGTGCCTACCATACTTGTTCCATCTGCTAGATTTCCATAACGATCACGAAGAGTAAAATCGATAGTAGTATCAGTGATATTTCCATCTATATACATTGCCGGACCAGGAAGAACATTGAATTTTTTTTCTGATATATTACTAATTCCTGGAATAGTAATAGCAAGAAGATGCTCTCCTGATTTTTTTCCTGGAGTAAATATAAATACTTCTGACTGTCCATCTTTGATACGAAGTTCTGAACCACTAAATACGCCAGCTCATTCGGGTATATCGAGAAATGCCAATGATGAAAATCCAGAAACTGGTATATCCGTCATTGCATCCACGACTTGGATCTGCATATCTACGGGGTCACCTCATACTTTTGGTGGGGCCGAACGGATGATTTTGATACGAGGTTTTTCTATGATACGTATGACTTCAGTTATGGAAAGTGCTGGGTTAGCGATATCAAACCTCAGACTCATATCTCCAGCATCATCTTTACCATAATTAAATATAAACTCAGAATCTATACTATTAAGAGAAAGAGAATTTTTTCTCTCGCCATTCGTATCGAGCAAATATCCTCATGCTGCCGTCACTGTCAGTTCGAGAAGTGTGGGGGATATAGGATTTCCTTTTGCATCGAGAAGCCGAAGGACTCAGAGAGAATTGGAGCCTTTTGCAAGTGTACTCGATACAGGAGTGAAAGACATACTCGCGACTGGACCTGATCGTACAGCAAGTGTCGTCTCCCCCACGCGATCGTCAGCGTCGGTCGCGACTATCCTATACACACCGATATCCTTCTTATAGATATCAGGAAGTGTATAAGGAGAACTTCCGACTATAATACCTGATTGCACAAGGGTATTTGTAGCATCATCGTAGATATCAAGAGTATAAGGGAGTGCCTGGGGCAATATATCACCGGAAGATCATTTTCTTGGAGTAAAAGAGAGAGTAACAGGCAGATTCTCTGTAGTTGCTACAGAAGAAGTTATCGTATCACCTACAAGAGGGCTCATATCAATATACTCATCCGTGATTTTTATCTTAAGAGGATCTCCGACAATCTGAAGTACTGTCTCATCTGGAAGTGTGATGGCAAGAGTCGGTTTGACTGTTACTACCCCGAGATTGTCATAACTCGAAAGGAGAAAGCTTGATCATCTTTCACCATATGGAGCTTCAGAAGTAGCAAGTGTGGCATAATTATCATACTTATCTCTTGCTACTGTTTGAGTTTGGGATTCGATCGAAACAATATCAAGGCGGACTTGCGCTGATGAAGGAGGGATAACTGTCGCTCCATCTCGATTCAGGGTATAGGAGATCTCGAGTGATCCATATCGCTCGAGAGATGCTCTCTTTATAGAGTAGACAAGTCGTCATCACTTATAATAATCCGAGAGCTTCCCGCTATCACGTGTGATCGTTGGTGGGGGGTTCGTAGAGGGTGATGAAGGTGATAGTCCGATAGTATTTCCACCGCATGATCCTGCTGTTATACGTACAGGAAGGAGACTCTTCATCCAGCACATTATCGCTGCTGGCCACTGAAAGAGATTCACTCCATCAGGGGGGCCACATTGAGCTGTAGAACGCGACTGTGGATCATCGAGAGCTGGATCTCTATCTTCAGCAAAGTTGAGACCTTGAAGCTCTCCGAGTTTATATTGATAGGCTTGGATATCTTCGCTATTTGGATCCTTCTCTCCTCCTGGAACAAATGGAGTAAGTCCGAGATATGCGATATCATATCCATTCGAAAGATCAGGAAGTTTTGGAGGATTTTTGAGAGGATCTCCTGAATATGTATGTGAGTAAGAAAGATTTGTCTCTATAAGAGATTTATACTTTACTGTCACATCTGGGGTGAGCCAGCGTCGGGCTTGTATTACTTTTTCGATAACATCATCAGAGATAAGAGTATTCCAGTCAAGTGGCACAGGTGGTATGGAACCAGCTCCGATAGCCGTATTGAGTCAAGCATTCATTGCTGAAAGTGGAAGTGTCGCCTCTTTTGTGATAATACTATTCCATTCTGTATCTGAAATATTTTTGAGCCAAGCTCGGACATCAGCGATAGATGTATTTGGAGCATCAAAGAAATTTGGATAGCTAAAACTTGCTCTCGCTCATCGTGGCGTCAAAAATTCTACTGAACGTACGACATCGATCGCAAGAGATGGAGTTGCTCCATTTGCCTCTGCTGCTGAAAGTTCAGCAGCTGTGGGTGATACATGCCTCATCAATGATGGTATCGTATGAAATGCGTAATTTTTATATACAGTAGTATCAATATCTGGAGTTCCATTATAAGCATTTCCTGTAACGATACACGGTGATCCAAAAGATGTAGGACCGCCCCCGAGTCACGATCCACCATTATAGTACTGACCATTTATAGAAATTGTTCCATAGGCACAAGATGAACTCGCATAATCTGCTATTGCGGATTGGACAGAAACTCATGATGGTCCATAGGTATGATTTGTTAGACAAGTAAATCGTGGAGAATCTGTGATTTTTTGTTTCGTACAATATGATCCAGCAGTGCTCCACTCATCAGGATAGGCTCACTCACAATTATAAGTACCTCCATTGTAGCTCCATGAATCATTGATCGTATATGAATATACATGGGGTTGTAAAAGAGTATACTGATACGTCGGAGCGATACAATCATTTACACTTGGATTTGGTAATCTAGAAGATTCCTTCATTCCTCATAGAGAAAATATTGGTAATGAGAACTTAGTAAGATTCGTACCTGATGGAGGATCATTCAAAAGTTTTGTTGGATCTATTTGAGTGCCAGTAATCCGAAGTATACTATTTCCACCATAATATGAATCAATTTTAGCTACTCATGTCGGCGTGAAACATGCATAAGCTGCATTTCTATAGATTCGAACAAGTTCAGCAGTATCGCCAGAGAGAGTTCATATATGTCAGACGGTACTATTGACATCAAATCCCGCATTTGCCTCTACAAGCACTGATTTTCAAAAACTATCTACAATACCAGCAGATCAACGAGCGATAGTACATTGATATGGATCTGTTATCGATGATGCCTCCTTCCCAAAATAATAATTACGATACTCAATAAATGGAAGACCTGACCGTGTAGAATTATAGGTATCATAAGGTATAAATGGGCTTTTCTCATATACTGCATCCAGTATAACTATAGGTCGAGCATACTTATTGTCTATGATTTTTTTATCAATAGCATTCTCTATAGCAGAGTTGACTTCTTTCAGTCGTTGTGTAGCCACTTCATCTGTAAGGCTCATCTGGACGGCACCTTGATCTACACGTACAATTGAACCACTATTATATCTCCCAGCATTATGAACATATTTTTGTATATCGGAAAGTGTTTTTTTATTAATAATCTCATGGAAACGCTTGAGATAGGTGATGATCGGACGAGCTGTCTGTATATCTGGAAGGGTGGCGATCGTCGTAGGATCCATACCTTCATCACCGATAGTGACTCAAGCGAGACCTGGAAGAGTTGCTGCATATGCATCTTCTGGTCATTTATTTGCCTTCGTAAATTGACTGAGTGCAAGCGAGATATCAGTGAGAAGATACTTACTCCATCTTTTATAGATAAGATTTTCTACATTTTGCGTGAAAAGAACATATTTATAGAGACTCGACATATCGACACTCACACTTTCATTGTAACCATCATAGTAAAAAACCCTCGGCGGAAGAGGGGAAACAGCAAACTTCCCAGATTTTGTATAGAATTCGTGTGTTTTGTCGAGAAATCCTTCTATCTTAGGAATATCCCGAGCATTCTGCCAACCCTCTCAGAGCGAAGGATTGATAACTCCATGCCATATCTCGACATCACTCGACTCAGGGGAATCTCTTGTA
>JAYWFD010000127.1:0-9564 GCA_043778965.1 Candidatus Altimarinota bacterium | reverse complement strand
CTATCTGGGGCTACTGGATTTTTCAGAGATTGCGTCATAGATGCCTGAGTATCTTGCTGCCATTTTTCATATTTTTCGAGTGTACTTGCACCGATATCGACACTTTCTGATACATACTCTGCAAGAGGTATAGCTCTATCACTGAGAAGTTTAGGCGGATTTTTCATGTTATCGAGCATTTTCTCAAGTTCATGAGTCTTTGCTTGTTCTAACTTGATATAGTCATGAAAAAGTTTAAATCCTTTTTCTGAATTTCTCTGCATTTGGCTTGTGATCTCATCACTCTCTTTATTTGAGAGAGCAATACTACGGTCCAACTTTGTAGCATCGAGACCCGCAAGGACAAGCTGCTTACGGAGATATGGTGTGAATGTATCGATATCCATCATCTCTCAGGATGAAGATTCAAAAGATCAAATATCTTCTAACATTTCTTTATATGCCAGAGTCGCTGCTGCCTCTCAATGATCAAGAAAGCCTTGTAGTTTCAAATTAATATTTGGTGGAGTTCAAATCTTGAGATCTGGTCAGATCTTTGAAGGAATTTTAGAAAAATCTGCATTCAACCGATTGATCGGTTTTACAGCATTTTTCGCAAATTCGACCATAAAATCAGATTTGAGTTCAAAGTTTACATGTGTCGATACTCGAATCTCACGTATACCTGGGATAGAAATCTGAGGGAATGATATTTTCAAGAAATCAAATGGAAGTGTCATCTGACGATCAGTACGTTGTGCGATAGTAGCTCCGACATGGTCCTCTGGTATGAGGACGGTCTTCTCCATGTAACACTGGATTTTTATATAGAGTTTAAAGATATTGAGCGCTACAGAAACAGCACCAAAAAGCTTTGGAAGCTTCGGTGGTGGAGGGAGATTCGGGAGATTGATACGAGGGAGGGATGGAAGATCAGGGAGGTCAGGAAGATTTGGAGGAGCTGGTATAGTCGGAAGTCCAGGAAGATTGAGAGAAAGAGAAGGAAGCCCAGGAAGCCCAAGAGATGGAAGATCAGGAAGACGTATAGGTGTGATATTGAACTGGAACTCTGGCATCCGTATAAGGATACCAAAACGGATATCTGAAAGATCGAGAACAATATCCGGCCATCGAGGGAATTGGAGAATAGGAAATGATGGTATGATGGCACTGAAGACTTTAAATCTGAAGTATTTCAGATCCCATCGCTGGTTCTGACATACAGCACAAGATCGATCTTTTTCTCTCCAGAGATCGAGAAATGGCTGCCATGTAGCGACAATCGTCTTCATGAGAACATAGAATTCTGCCCATTTCTTGAAGCGTGTACCATTATCTCGGTACCATCATCCGAGCATCTGCTCGAGTACATCGACATTACAGAGTATCTGGGTCATATACCGTTGTTTCCATGTGATATATTTCTGGATTTTTTCAGGGAACTTTCTCCATTCATCTATACGTCTGAGATTTTGCTCGATACCTGAAGAGAGAGCCCCAAGTCAGATATTTGTTTTCGAGTCGAGACATTCTTTTGAGTTCGGTTTGCCATCACACCATCATTTCTTGGCATTATTGATCTCATTTTTATATTGCGTAATTGCTCGAGAGTAACGATCGAACTCTTGTGGAAGAATCCATGGGATATTGATCGGAACAGATGCTCGCTCGACTCGGAGAAATGGAAGCTGTCAGAGGAACTGATATACTGCTTTTACTTGATTTGCCCCTCCTGCTACACTATTTATGGTTGAAGCATTGCTCTTGATGGCATTATCGAGAAATGCATCATACTTTTGTCCAATAGCATTTGTCGATTTGGTGCTTTTATTGAAATTACTTGCTGCATCGACTCTTCCGGCATTACCAACCTGATTTTTCAAGGTATTATATCATTCTTTAAGGGATGCTTCTGAAAACTTTGAAAGAAAATCAGAGTAAGAACCATCGACGACAGCATTTTGTCAGAAGCTTCGCGGAGGGATAATGACGATGTTAGGAAGTGTAAGGAATTTATTCGTGAATTCGTCAGTTTGTCGTGATACCCAATCCATGATAAATTCTGGAAATCCTGAAACACGTCGATTGTTCACTTTTATGATATTATTCATCGTGAATGGCTTGGATGTATCAAGACCTATATCGATAGTACCTGCACCCCCTCCACCATCTCCTACTCGAACAATGGGACCTCAGAGATCGACACCACGTGCTCATCTTCGGGAGATGCTATCATAAATAGTATTGAGAGTTGAAGTTTGTGGGTTTTTCAGATATTTGATGATATCTTGCGTCATCGTCACATTCTCAGCTTTTGTGAGAGTTTGTGCTTTCATCTTACAGCTACTCGCATTCCAGGCATCCGTCGTCGATCCAAGTCCAGAGATACCTGCGACTCTTCCATCATCAGATGAGCCATCTCACTTACATACTGCCATAGGTTTGGTCATGACGATACAGTTGCCGTACGGTATAAGTGGAAATAGGGCATTCTTCCCGCCATTTGCTGGCCCCATACAGACAGCTGCTCCCATACCGAGTGTGAGTGTCGGAGTGACAAATATACGAAGATTATTCATCTTTGAGTCAATGCCAAGATATCCTCCTGCCCCTGGCTTAAATGATGCATTTCCACAAGCTGAGCCATTTGGATATCCTCCTGCAACTCAAAATGAATTTGCTCCGATTGGACTTGCTGGCCATACAAAAGGTATACCGAGAGTACATATGGAAGTACCACAGTACATTGGCATGGGCATACAGGTAAGTGCTGCAAAGATGGGAACTCCTTCATCTGCCTTAAGCCCATCTCATACTGGAGTACCAAGCACTACTGGATCATTGCCTGGTGCGAGTGGAGCCCAGTTGATCGGCATAGCGAGACATCATCCTCATCCAAATCCACAAGCAAGACCGTCAGCAAGATTTTTGAGAGTCGTATCGATCTCTTGTTCTGCCTGGGGTGAGAGACCTATAGATATGACACTTCCTGTAGGGTCTGAGGTCGTACTCACGAGAGATCGCTGACTGAGGCTCGTCTGATTCCCCATAGTATTATAGGCATTTGTAAGTGCTACCCCGGTCATATTCTCTACGCTATCAGGAACGCCATTTCCATCGGTATCCTGAAGGCGTCATGCAAGGGAAGGTGGGAGTTCAGCAGGAGTGAAACTTCGAGTTCCACGCACATAGCTTCGGACTGCCGTAGAGGACCAGAGGATCATATCCGCCCCACACGTATTCGAAGTCTCGAATCCGACATCACCGAAGAGATCATCTCACACAGTTCATCCTTCGAGACGATCGACGATCATCTTTCCATAACTTGCAGCAAGTGCCGTAAGCTCATAGCGAAATATCAGAGTCTGTCCACTTGGAATATCTACTCATCTGAGATAGAAGTCATAGTCTTCTGCTGATAGAGCACCAAGAGGATATTCCCTATTTTGTCATCAGAGGATGACTTGATATTTGGCATCATCAGGAAGATCGAATATCTTCGGAAGAGTATCGAGATATTCTATATTTTTGATAGTCGATGCTGTAGTATTTTTGAGGGTGATTTCTACCAGAATACGATCTCCCCCATGAAGAGTAGATGATGTAATATTTTTATATTTTTTCTCGATTTCGACTCCATAAGCTGGAGCATATTCACTCCGAACATAGAGATCTGGGTTGATGGATGGATTCGGGTTTGACGAAGGATTTGTGATTGGAACTCCAGAAACTGTAGAATTATTTGGATCAGGAAAATACTTCAAAATCAATGCGTCGGATTGTCTCGTATCTACAGGGATAGAAGTTCCTCATGGGACTGTATTGTCAGTCAGAAATGCAGCGTTTATAGGAGTAGCGTTCACTCGCCTCGGATAAAATACCTCATCACTGAGAACTCCCGTATCAGGATCAGATCAGGATCATGATGATACAGGAAGTGAAGTTGGTATGATATTCGCACGGATAGCTCAGCCTGCCTTCTCACCATCAGAAGAGAGCGCTACTCAGAGATTTCCTTCGAGGATTTTCTTATCAAAAAATCATGGTATAGTAGTACCATATAAGACTCAAAGTTCTCCTCACTCCGTCAGATACACGATATCATCGAGTGTATCGTTATCCATATCAAATATCTTATACTGTGTTACTTTTTGTGGCGTTGGTGCTCCCCCATTTATAGTAATCAGTTTTTCTGTAAGTCTTCTTTTACTATTATCGACGAGTACCAGTGATCCTGAATGATCCAGAGAAAGTATATCAGCATATTTATCTCATACGAAATCTCCAAAATCCACTCAACGTGATGTAATCTCCGGAAGGTAGGCAATTTTTTGCTTCTTGCGAAATACTCATCCTAAGTTCAAATAGAGCTCCAGAAATCCATCATTATAAATCACTATAATATCTTCGAGACCATCTGCATTCATATCTCGATACTTGTATGATAGAATACCGCGCTCACTACTACCTGCTATCTGGGTACCGATACTCCGATCTATACCTTCGAATTCTGTACCTGGAGCTCACTTATCTACATGGGTCACCGGATCTCAGAGGTTCACAAGATTATAAGTTTGGAACCATTTCGTTGCTTCTCCGACACTATCTCCTGCTGCAAAAGAAAGGAGTGTACGATTATTCTCTTGCCATCAGACTCATGGAGATTCGCGGAGTGACCCAAAATTCCCTATATGATTCGGCCCAATAACTCGTTCATCTAAGATAGTATCACTGGAATCTCGATAGATACTATATCATCGGCTCATAGGAGAGAAAATAGTACTATACGTATCTGATCTGGAATAAGCATGACTGGAATCAAGTGTCAGTTTCGTGACGGGGTTATTGGTCGGTGCGACATCGACTCCATCTGATTCAGGAAGCCCAAGAATCATCCGACCTATAACTTCACCAGAATATTCTATATCTGCTACAAGTCGACCATATGAATACTCTGCCCGAGGGAGAAGACGTATACCTGGAGAGAGGAATAATCATGTAGTTTTTGTATAACTTATAAGAGCTGTGCTGTTCTCTATGATACTCATACTTTCTCCTCATTTCTCTAATCGATATTCACTCTCCGGGAAGAGTGCAAATGTGATACCTCCATTGGAGGTCGGAAGTTTACAGAGATCCATTTCGGTTCCAGACTCACTACAAATAGAAAATGGAAGTCAGATAAGTGGATATGCCACCTGTGCTATATTGCTGCGACTTGCACTATCTGATATCTCAAGACGCAGAAATGCTCCTCGTGCAGAGAGAGACGTATCGAGCGCCATATCTGATGGCTCACCTATACTCCATCATCCTCCTGGAAAAAGTGAAAAAAGTGTATCTTGTAAATATGGTGTAGAAAGAAGTGTTGATACTGCGAGACTTTGTGAAGCTCATGGAGTTGTATCATAGAGTATTTGCGAACCTTCTTTGAGATAGCTATCTCATGCAAGTACCGTATATCGAGCATTGTAATCAGGAAGGAAATTATATTTTCCTACTACATCATTGACATAAAGATTATAAAATGATATCCCTTGCAGAGTTTTGATGACGTTCTGTGTGGTGACTCCTGTAGCTGTCTGAGTATTTACTGCATCTGTATACGTGATAGTATTCCCTTGTATAGCAGGGACATCGACACGCCAGTATCCTGATATTCGTGGAAGTGATGCTTTACCATTCACGAATGGTATATTACTCGGTGGATCTTGATTTTTCTTGAGGGTACCTACCATACTTGTTCCATCTGCAAGATTTCCATAACGATCACGAAGAGTGAAATCGATAGCTGTATCAGTGATATTTCCATCAACATACATTGCCGGACCAGGAAGAATATTGAATTTTTTTTCTGATATATTACTAATTCCTGGAATAGTAATAGCAAGGAGATGCTCTCCTGATTTCTTGCCTGGAGTAAATATAAATACTTCTGATTGCCCATCTTTGATCCGAAGTTCTGAACCACTAAATATGCCAGCTCATTCTGGTATATCGAGAAATGCCAACGATGAAAATCCAGAAACCGGTATATCTGTCACTGCATCCACGACCTGAATCTGCATATCTACAGGATCACCTCATACTTTTGGTGGAGCCGAACGGATGATTTTGATGCGAGGTTTTTCTATGATACGTATCACTTCGGTTATGGAAAGTGCTGGGTTAGCGATATCAAATCTCAGACTCATATCTCAAGCATCATCTTTACCATAATTAAATATAAACTCAGAATCTATGCTATTGAGAGAAAGAGAATTTTTTCTATCGCCATTCGTATCAAGCAAATATCCTCATACTGCCGTCACTGTTAATTCGAGAAGTGTAGGAGATATAGGATTCCTTTTTGCATCGAGAAGTCGAAGGACTCAGAGAGAATTGGAGCCTTTTGCAAGTGTACTCGATACAGGAGTGAAGGACATACTCGCGACTGGACCTGATCGTATAGCAAGGGTCGTCTCTCCAGTACGTTCATCAGCATCAGTCGCGACTATCCTATACACACCGATATCCTTCTTATATATATCAGGAAGTGTATAAGGAGAACTTCCGACTATAATACCTGATTGTATAAGAGTATTTGTAGTATCATCATAGATATCGAGGATATAAGGTCCTGCCTGAGGCAATATATCACCCGAAGATCATTTTCTTGGAGTGAAAGAGAGAGTAACTGGAAGATCCTCTGTAGTTTCTATAGAAGAAGTCATCGTATCACCTACTAGAGGACTCATATCAAGATACTCATCCGTGATCTTTATTTTGAGAGGAGTTCAGACGATTTGCAGTACTGTCTCATCTGGAAGAGTGATGGCAAAAGTCGGTTTGACTGTTACTACCCCAAGATTATCATAACTCGAAAGGAGGAAATTTGATCATCATTCACCATATGGAGCTTCAGAGGTAGCAAGTGTGGCATAACTATCATACTTATCACTTCCTACTACCTGATTTTGGGACTCGATCGAAATAATATCAAGGCGAACTTGTGCCGACGAAGGAGGGATAACTGTCGTTCCATCTCGATTCAGTGTATAGGAAATCTCGAGTGATCCATATCGTTCGAGAGATGCTCTCTTTATAGAGTAGACAAGTCGTCATCACTTATAATAATCCGAGAGTTTTCCACTATCACGTGTGATCGTTGGCGGAGGACTCGTAGAGGGTGATGAGGGTGATAACCCTATAGTATTGCCTCCACATGATCCTGCTGTTATACGTACAGGAAGAAGACTCTTCATCCAGCACATGATCGCCGCTGGCCACTGAAAGAGATTCACTCCATCAGGGGGACCACACTGTGCTGTAGAACGGGACTGTGGATCATCAAGAGCTGGATCTCTATCTTCAGCAAAGTTCAGACCTTGAAGTTCTCAGAGTTTATACTGGTATGCTTGGATATCTTCACTGTTTGGATCTTTCTCTCCTCCTGGAACAAATGGAGTAAGTCCGAGATATGCGATATCATATCCATTTGAAAGATTAGGAAGTTTTGGAGGATTTTTAAGAGGGTCACCAGAATATGTGTGTGAGTATGAGAGATTTGTTTCCACGAGAGTTTTATATTTCTCTGTCACATTGGGAGTGAGCCAGCGACGAGCCTGTATAGCTTTTTCGATCACATCATCAGAGATAAGAGCATTCCAGTCAAGTGGCACAGGTGGGATGGTACCAGCTCCGATAGCTGTATTGAGTCAAGCATTCATTGCTGAAAGTGGAAGTGTCGCCTCTTTTGCGATGATGCTATTCCATTCTGTGTCAGAAAGATTTTTGAGCCAAGCTCGTACATCAGCGATAGATGTACTTGGAGCATCGAAGAAATTCGGATAACTAAAACTTGCTCTCGCTCATCGTGGCGTCAAAAACTCTACTGAACGTACGACATCGATCGCGAGAGATGGAGTTGCTCCATTTGCCTCTGCTGCTGAAAGTTCAGCAGGTGTCGGTGATACATGCTTCATGAGTGATGGAATCGTATGGAATGCATAATTTCTATAAATAGTGGTATCGATATCAGGAGTTCCTGAATACACGTTACCTGCTATAATACATGGTGTTCAGAAATTTATGGGACCTCATCAGAGTCCAGCTCATCCATTGTAATACTGACCATTTATAGATATCGTTCCATAGACACAAGCGTTGCTTGCATAGCCTGCTATAGCTCACTCTACAGAAATTCCCGAAGGTCAAAAAATATGATTGGTAAGGCAAGTAAATCGAGGAGAATTTGTGATTTTCTCTTTAGCACAATATGATCCCGCAGTACTCCACTCATCGGGATAAGCTCACTCACAATTATAGGTACCTCCATTATAACTCCAAGTATCGTTTATGGTATAAGTATATATATGTGGCTGCAAGAGCGTATACTGATATGTCGGGGAGACACAATCATTTACACTTGGATTTGGTAATCTCGAAGATTCCTTCATTCCTCAGAGGGAAAATATTGGTAATGAGAACTTGGTAAGATTCGTACCTGATGGAGGATCAGAAAAAATCTTAGTAGGATCACCCGGAGATCATGCTATTCTCAGTATACTATTACTTCCATAGTATGGGTTAATCTTGGGTACTCAGGCCAATGAGAAACAAGAATATGCGGCATTTCGATGAAGGCTCACGAGTTGTGATGTATCTCAGGAAAGTGTCGCAATATGCCCTTCTGTAGTATTGATATCGAATCCTGCATTTGCCTCGACAAGTACCGATTTTCAAAAACTATCCACAACACCAGCAGATCAACGAGCAATAGTACACTGATAAGGATCCGCGATCGTCGAAGCTTCCTTACCAAAGTAATAATTCTTATACTGATGCATATCAGTATCAAAAGGAAGGTTTCCATCTTTTTGCCATAAATCATCAAGTATAACTATAGGTCGAGCATACTTATTATCTATGATTTTTTTATCAATAGCATTCTCTATAGCAGAGTTGACTTCTTTCAGTCGTTGTGTCGCCACCTCATCTGTGAGACTCATCTGGACTGCACCTTGATCTACGCGCACTATTGTACCAATATTATATCTCCCAGCATTATGAACATATTTCTGTACGTCAGAAAGTGTTTTTTTATTGATAATCTCATGGAAACGTTTGAGATAGGTGATGATCGGACGAGCTGTCTGTATATCTGGAAGTGTCGCGATCGTCGTAGGATCCATACCTTCATCTCCGATAGTCACTCAGGCAAGACCTGGAAGAGTTGCTGCATAGGCATCTTCTGGTCATGCATTTGCCTTCGCAAATTGAGTGAGTGCGAGTGAGATATCAGTGAGGAGATATTTGCTCCATCTTTTATAGATAAGATTTTCTACATTTTGTGTGAAAAGTACATATTTATACAGGCTCGACATATCGACACTCACACTTTCATTGTATCCATCATAGTAAAATACCCTCGGGGGAAGGGTAGAGACAGTAAACTTCCCAGATTTTGTATAGAATTCATGTGTTTTGTCGAGAAATCCTTCTATTTTAGGAATATCCCGAGCATTCTGCCAACCCTCTCAGAGCGAAGGATTGATAACTCCATGCCATATCTCGACATCACTCGACTCAGGGGAATCTCTTGTA
>JAYWFD010000126.1:0-3639 GCA_043778965.1 Candidatus Altimarinota bacterium | reverse complement strand
GCGAGAGAAGTGTCGCAAGCTTAGAAGTCAAAATATTTTTATCGATAACTTTAGTCGGATTGACGTAGAGGTTATTGACCACGAAAAATAAACTCGGATCTTGCCAGCTTCCAATGATTTCTATAGTTTTTTCATCGATATCACGAGCAATTTCTACACTTTCTATAGGAGCATCTATACGAGATTCTAGGTAAGTTTTTATTTTCGATTTGAGATCACTGACACTGATATTATTCTCTGTACTAAGATCTTCCCGAAGATAGCTTTCCATCGATTCGATACACGAAGTATTGTAGGTGCAATACTCATCGAATACTATATCAGAAAGGAATGTGAGAAGCTTCACTTTCGATCATCATTGTGATGGGTCGATCGCAAGATTTCAGAGATTGGTGGATACACTGAGCACTCAGCGTAGAGACTCTTCAGATGAATATATAGACCCACGAGATACAGGATTTCTTAGAACCATTGTCTGCTGATCGTAGGCAGTTTTTTTATAGAATTCTCCATCGAGTACCGTATATTTGAACGTCATTCCAAGAAGAAATATGGTATAGAGAATACCGAGATACCATATAATCCCTATACGATCGAGTCGTCGGAAATGATGATAAATAAGAGTGATAATGTGCTCTATAATGTGTTTCATTGAAGATTACTTTCGAATGGTGATGAATTTTGCCTTTTGGAAGTGTGAGAGAGTGGTGAGAGATGGAGTCGATGATATGATCGTGATAGCGTGACTTTCACTATGTTTGAGGGCTTTGAGAATATCGATATTTTGTATTTTTATCGGGTAAGTATATTGTTCCATGCCAAATGAGTCCTCTATATAGATAATATTCTCATATTGTGAGAGATTATAGTAAAGAATTCTCCGAGTTCAAAAGATAATGCTATATTTTTCATTATAACTATCGATCCAGGCAGAGACTCGTCTTGAAGGTGTGAGATCAGTAGGTATGAACCCTATCTCCTCTAGGGTATTTTCTGGCATATCGGCACGAAAGAGAGAAAGAAATATATCATCAGGAAATATGAAGACCGTCTTCGGTTTCAGATAGACAGCGATGTCTTTCGCACTAAATATCGAGTCTATATAGTGATGGATTTCTGTTGATTTCTCTTGTATTTTTTTTGGTTGCAAGTCCTTTCAGGAGATATCACCGAGGATATAGTTTTTTTTGTCGAGTCGTGTGAGGAGTGGTGCTGGAAGGAACATCGAGGCGACCTTATGAATCAGGAGGAAGTAGCGATCAGCAATCCCTTCAATCATACCTATCATATAGGGGGCTATGATCTCTATCGATGCTATCACACGAATGATAGACTTAATACTTATAGGATCGATATCTTCTGGAGGGTGGATATCCACTTTTGCTACGATTCATTCTACGATATGTTTTCCGATGGGTATTTCTACGAGGTATCCTATACTGATAGCATCATACCATATCTCAGGTACAAAGTATATATATGGATGTTTGGAGAGGCTATGACGCAGAGGAATGACGGAGATATACATGGTCTCAGTATATCGAAAACGACCAAAAAAGGAAGGAATGGTACTTATTTTTTATGATGGAGCTTAAATGGGTTAAACTCGGTATCTCTATCATAAATGTCGATCCCATCCACTCTCTTGAGATATCTGATAATCATATACGTGAAAGGCGTCATGAGTATCTCTGTACCGAGTTTCCATATATAGTTCGAGATTATAAGGATGATGATGAGTTCAGGAGGGAATACTCATATGAATGCTATGAGTATGAAGATGACGGTATCGAGTCCTGTAGCGATGATACTGGATCCTATCGTTCGAAGGTAGAGCTTCTTCCCATGCATCCATACTTTCATCTTCGCGAGGATATAGCTATTGCTGAACTCCCCGATGAAAAATGCGATCACACTCGCAAGTACTATCCTCGGTGTTGTTCCGAGGATGGTATCGTATGCAGATTGATTCGTCCACTCTCCGTTCGCAGGGAGTATTCCTATAAGCATGACCAGAAGAGAGAAGAGTATCATCGAGAAGATACCAGTCCAGATGATCTTCCTCGTATTTTTATATCCATAGACTTCTGTCAGGATATCTCAGAAGATATAAGAAAAAGGAAAGAGGAGAGTCCCCCCATCGAGCGAGAACGATCCTATATCGATGATTTTCGTCGAAGTGATCGTCGATATGAGAAGTATAGCGATAAAAACTCCCGATAGAATCGGGAGAGAATTGGTTTTTTCAGACGAGTGATTCATGGGTATTATATTAGAGTCCGAGTGATCTCTTGAGGTCTTCTGCCTTTTGGGCATCTGCATTTGCCACGATTTGTGCTTTCTCTTCTTCGATGTAGATATCCTTGAGTTGCTCCCACTCATTCTGAGCTTTGACGACCAGTCATTTGATAATCTCTCCTTCTGTTGGCATGAGCTTACGGAATTCTACACGCTCATCTTCGAATACTTTTACGAGCTCATCGATCTGGAACTGAGAAAGTGTCGGGATCGCATCGATGACACGTTTTTTCTCAAAGGTAGAGAGTGAGAGTGAGTGTTCTAGGAGATTGATAAATGTCGTCTCATCAAATGTCGTAAGAGGGTGGACGAGAAATCGCTCGAAAATTTGGTCATTCGAAGTTTTCGGGCGAGGAGGAGGCATCGGTACTCATCCCTGATCTCCACCTTGTGCCACTGGAGATTGTCCTACAGGAGGATTTTGATCATCTGCCATAATATATAGAGTTAATTGTTTTTTAGTATAAGAGCATTTTCTAGATTTTCAAGAGATTTTATTCGTCCTATGTTCTAAATCTACTTGCTTCGACTTTTTCTCTGCATTTTTCCCAGAGATCATCGGATATCTCCGCATTGTTCCAGACGGTTTCTATATCTTCATCTTCGCTTGTAGCTTCGAGGAATGAGTAGACTTTCAGAGCAGTATCGAAGTCCGTGACTTCACTATAATTCTTCGGTATATAAGCAAATCCACTCGATTCAAATATGTATCCAGCTCATTCAAGAGTTTTTTTCACGTTCGCGAGTTGCGTGCGATCAGTCCAGATTGTCGTGGTTTCGCCATTTTTCTCATAGTCTTCTGCTTCTGTATCGAGAAGTGCGAGTTCGAAAGATTCGAAATCTTCCGGAGTTCTGAGAGTAAGCTGCCCCTTGTAATCATAGAGATAGTTCGACACTGATCCAGTCTCACCGAGATTCCCTCCAAAACTTGAGAAAATATGTCGCATACTCGGGGCAGTGCGATTGCGATTATCTGTAAGCGCTCGGATGATGATGGCGACACCACCAGAGAGGTATCCTTCATAGAATATTTCTTCGACTTTTTTCTCGCTCTCATCGAGTCATGCTCCACGTTTTATCGCGCGGTCGATCACATCGATGGTCACACCTGCTTTTTTGGCATCGGTGATAGCTTCTGCAAGGGCATTATTCTCTTTTGGATCGACTCCACGCTCTGCCGCGAGAGCTATGAGCTTCGCGTGGATAGCATTCACTTTGGATTTGATCTTGGCTCCAGCTTCTTTCTGGGCTTGGACGGTAGGTCATCTTCACATAGATAGGAGTTGTTATGAGTTAGATGTTAGGAATTAGAATATGCAAAGAATAAAGAAACGCAAACCT
>JAYWFD010000125.1:0-3650 GCA_043778965.1 Candidatus Altimarinota bacterium | reverse complement strand
CAGTTATAAGATATGATATCAGTCATAAAAAGATGATCAATCAAACCACAAGAAATACAATAAGAAGTACGCTCTGTTTTTCTTGAAAAAATCAAAGAGAAGATTCCTTAAAGTCACGTAACTTACTATTGGCGGATATTTTCCCTATTATTTTTGTTATTTTTCCTCAAATATGATGTATGTTTTCATTTCTCATGACACTTCACCTTCCTTTTGTAGGTATTGCTTGTAATCTACGAATTCGTATGATATGGACAGTTTCTTGCACTTCTCTTGCGAATACTTCCTTAGTTGTTTCTGTAAATATGCTACTCTCAGTAGATGCACAATCACTATAAAAGCTATCTCAGAGTGTGCCTTCGAGACTTTTGGAAACGATAAACACGCTACTATTAATAGGTATTTCACCACTAGATATGAGCTCAAATCTATGGTGTCCACGAGTATCCTCATGTATACTTGACCCTATAGCATCAGCTTCTTGAAGGATGACTTCAGATTCACCAATACTCGATACCATGAGATGTCCATCTCGTTCTATGGCAAGTATGATTCTTACAGTTTCCTCATCGGCACTAGCAAGATTTGAGAGAAAATGATTATATTTTTCTGTTACAAAAGAAAAGTCAGCATCTTCTTCACCATGCTTCCATCAAGTCGAAGATATAGTTTCAAGGAGGTGGTCTTCTACGACACTCGTGACACTTTCTCTTGCTGATCCAATAATACAAATAATTGTAATATCAGATTGAGGATGAAGTATATGCGACCGTATAGAGGTAGTCGTCTCCGGATGTTGATAGCGTACGATGTCAGTCGTTATGAGAGATGCCACTGTGAGATACTTTAGTTCAAAAAATAAAGAGTATTTATATTTTTATAGAGAATCGAGCATATCTATCATACTTCCAGCTTCTTCCTTTGAGGTATCTTTTTTTTCTTGCTCTTGGACTTTATCACGAGCTTTTTGCGACTGGAGAGACTGCCATTGTATAAGGTGTTTTTCATTGAGAGTTTTAATTTCTTCCTGATACTTCATATTGAGCTCTTCGAGTTGGCGACGTTCAGTCATGAGTATATTGAACAAGCGATCTATCTGCTCATCCGTCATCGAAGGAAGAATATCAAACCAATATTGCTTCTCATTGTTATCTATTGATTCACTCTGAAGCACAAGATCTACGAGCTCAGGATACTTTACCTGTATTTCATCGAGTATTGTGAATGTGAAGTCATTTTGTGTTATCTGAGCCATAAGATACGTATACGTAAAAGGACGATATAAAATCCTATAAATTGTATTGAACTTTCGATTTTATGCAAATCAAAGATGGAGAGAATAGAAGCCTCAAAGAATAGCAATTTATATTTGCACTATTTCTCTCTATGTGCAAGGGTTTTTCTCACGAAAAGATACCATATTGTTCGTATTCTTCTAAGAATCGTGATAGTATTTTTTTATGTGATATCGATCCTTTTTCATCTCATGAACAGTATTTCTTGCTCTTTCACCTCTGGTTGTTATAGGTATTGATCCGACAACATCAGGGAGAATCATCGATAATTTTAAGAGAGAACAATACGCTATATTATTCGAGAATCTTCCATTCGACCAGAGTGGTGCTACGGAAATATACGAGAAAGAATATATCCTCAATGGTTTAGAGTGACTTCGAAAGAAACTCGAAACAACAGCTAAAGCATATCAATCGAAGCGATCTGCTACAATAGACAAAAAAATATCACTCGAAGAGGCAATCAATACCCTCGAAAATAGTATTGCTGATACAGCAGCAGATGCTTATAAGACAGAACAGTCGATGCAAGAAAAAAATGTACGTATAGAAGAATATCAAGACCTCTCTATCGATCTCTCCGTTCGTATCAAAAAAAATAGAGCAACCATCCTCACATATCTCGCAAATATCTATTCTCAGGGTACACTTATTTTCGATGAACAAAATAAGATCGATATTTTCCAGTCACTTATCTTGACGGATACTGATAGTGATACAATATCTAATGATATTATTTATAAATCTCTCGTAAGTATTCTCGGTCAGAAATTTATCGAAGATTATAGAAGTCTGATGAAAGAGTATAATCTTATACAAATTCGTATACGAGATGAAGTCGCACTTCTCGAAGCTGATAAACGTATACTTGAAAGACAAAAATCGACACTTATATCTCAAAGAGATTATAGAGAACAACTTCTTGAGGCAACCAAGTGACAAGAACTCCTCTATGCACAATATATAGATGCACAAGTGCAAACTCAAAAACAAGTAGAGATCGCATGGAAGAACGCTTCAGAACAGTATATGGTATCGATCGAAAGCCTTCTCGAAAAAAACGGATGTAATAAATGAAAGAAAACAGGCAAAGACATAGAGAAGTGTAGTAGTATCCTTTCCTTTTATAGAAATGAAAGAGCTCTAAAAGAAATAGAAATATCTACTGGTTCTACGAATATCATGTCTTGGCCACTTCGTACCCCAGTGAGTATATCGGCATTCTTTAAAGATACCTCATATTTTCGATCTGTATGATCTCAGCACGATGCTGTAGATATGCTAGCATCACAATGATCAGATGTACTTGCTACTATGGATTGATATGTACACTATATACTACCACCAGTATCATGATGATATTCGTATCTTGTTTTAAAACACCCAAATGGGTATATGACGGTGTATGGACATCTTTCAGAGATCGCGGTATTTCCGTACCAGTTTGTACGTAAATGAGATGTGGTTGCACGATCGTGAGGTGCTCCAGGAACTCCATGAGCTGGACCGATGACGACATGAGCTCATTTGCATTTTGAGGTATGGAAAGATAAGGAGAGTATAGATCCACTGAGAGTATTGGATAGCTCTATCCTGGAATATTCGAATCTTCCATCGAGGTATCAAGATAAGTTCATAGCTGATATCGTAGAACGTATAGGAACAGGGGCTAATCTTTCAGGGTATGATCGCAAATTCATCATAAAATGAGATACAGAGGAGGCCCGTCAGAAATATCTGCTGCGTACATATGCGACTCGTGATTTTCAGAATTGGGATCTCTGGGTCGATACTGCCCTCGATGCTCGTATAGATCCAAGCTTCATCATGTGTGTATGACTTGCAGAGACTACACTTGGGAATTATCTCAAAACACCATACAATATAGGAAATGTCGGAAATACAGATAGTGGAGATACAGCATCGTTTGGTTCGCCAAAAGAAGGTATAGCATGGATGGCATCGACATTCAATAATCGATACCTCTCACAATATAACTACGTAAGTGAGCTGTCTCGATGGGGAAATCCAGATGGTGTCATCTATGCTTCCAGTAATGCGAATTGGCATAATAATATCATCCGATGTATCTCTTCCCTGAAGTGAAGATTTGTGGAAGATAAGTATAGCTTTCGGATAAAGAAAGAGTAATATTTACTGATAATGGTGAAGCATATAAATATCTTATATACTAAGATATCCTATAATCTTTCAGCTGAATCTGTACACATCTTTTATACGAGACGTCTAGTCATTTTCTTTAAACATCTCTTGATAAAGAGTATAGGGTATATATACTACATGGTATCTTTTTCTTTTCTTCATGCTGAAGGCTCTACGACTTCCGCTTCCTAT
>JAYWFD010000124.1:0-9675 GCA_043778965.1 Candidatus Altimarinota bacterium | reverse complement strand
TAAAAATTCATCTTCTGGTATATGGATATCAATATGTCTTTCCCATAACTCTCGGAGTTTTTCAAGAAATTCCTGTTGATATCGAAGAATAAGTGGATTTGGGCTATATCACAATGTAGAGTAGTGCATATAAACTATCACTTAAGAGATAAAATAAATTCATTCGTTATTACATCCAGAATTCTTTTGTGAAGAAAAAATGGGAATAACTTGCAGATACTATATGAGTCAATAACAATATCAATAATGGGGAAATGTAACTGTGTCTTGTAATCAAGAAGTTCAGTTCGAAGTATACTGATTGCTCAATATGCTGAACTTTTTTGATTTGTAAGAAGTAATAATTGTGTATATATGTATTCAAGCTCCTGATGATTTCGAGGTAAAATTCCTACCCTTCTTTTTGGAGAGTTTTTATGTCACTGACAACTATTATATGTAATACAGTTGAATTTTTTTATAAGGATAACTACGAGATCTCTTACTCACAATTCGATCGATTCGAGAAAGAGTGGATGGTTCTTTGAAAAAATTGTACCATCAAAATTGTGAGTCTCACCATGATGGTTGATTCTTCAGTCGGATCAATGTATGATAAACATACTCTGATCAAAGTAGGTATCATCCCATGAAATCATCAGTCACCTGACATCTGTATGTGTATTTTTAGAGTGGTTTCTCATAAGAAATAAGACTATGAGCACGACATACTCAATCAGATGGAGTTATATTCACAATAGAAAATAACTGTTCTTCAGATGCAAAATTATAGATAGAGAGAGATTTTTTGAGATAGAGTGATCGAGTTGGGAAGCACTTATAGATACTCCCATCGATATCGATATCGAATTTTCCACTAAATCAAGCGCAGCCATAACGAGGAAATATTCATAGTTGATTCATATAGACTATCTCACTTTCGAGGAATATAGATCGAGAAAGTCAACATGAAAATACAAATTCAAACTCTTCCCCATACCTCTCAATAATAGAAAATATATATTCCCCATAAGCTCGAGAACTCGTATCAACTATGAAAGGGTTTCCGATAGTAGTATTGGTAATCTTGAGATTAATATGACTAATTCCCGTCTCGCGTGCCACAAGAGCAATATCATCAAAATATTTTGAAAGATCATAGATATTATACCCTAGAGTCATGAAGGTTCATGAATTCTTAAAAAAAAGAAGATTCGTAATAACATGAGAGTATTCTCTTTCAGAGTAAAAGTCCCGATTATTAATATTGGCATTGATCGTTTGAGGGATACTCTGAGGATTCTGAAATTTTTTTTTTACATATGTTTCTGAAAAGTTCAGGTTGGAGAATAATCGAGTACGGAATCATCCCTTATGCGCTAAAAATATGAACTTCTCAAGAAGCGGATGAAGAAGTGGCTCACCGCCAAGGAATCTGACATCATTATAATTATTCTTTCGCAAGAATCGTAAGATGCTGATAAACGTAGAATATTTCTGATTCTTCACCGGAAGTGCGTCATACGTCATACTCTCCTCAGCAAAACAATAAGAACATCTTTGATTACAAGTGTTGTTGATGATAATATTAGGCATAGGTATTAGTCAGAATGCTTCTTAATAGTTTCGATGATCTTCGCTCGCTCATCAAGTGATACCTTTTGTGGGCGATACTCTACAAAGTCATAATATCATGGATGATCTGTACCAAATATATTAGCAGGCTTTGCAAGCCATATACCCGCACATATAGGATTGAGATCGCATTCTTTACAAGCATCTCACTTGTCATGATAGAACCACTCTGATTTCTGCTCAACAATTTCTCGTTCATCAAGGAAATGCACTATCCTCTCCTCATCTTTTACTATCTTACGAGTCTCTGTAGAAAAATGTTCAAATCATCGCATATAACACAGCGGCACACGCTCAACACGAAAAGTTCTATTACTCGATTCAAGAAGTTGCATAGCACGCCTCAGCGGGAACTCAAAAGTAGCAAAATCTGGAATAGTTGAGAGAGCCGTCTCTGTCTTGCGCATCATAAGTGGATCAAGATTGTTCCAGATAAAATGCTTCAACTTAGGAAATTGCTTCACGAGAAATTGAATAGTTGTATCAAGATGAGACTGATTATAATGGTTGATTGCTGTATTTATCTGAACTCGGACACCGAGTTTTCATGCATTTTGGATAGAAAGCATGAGTCGTTTCCATGATCCTGGAGTATCTGTGAGAAAATCATGTATCTTCGGATTATACGAATACACAGAAAAGTGTACCAACTCCAATCCTGCATCAGCGAGTTTCTTCATATAAGGAAAGCTCGCACACATCATACCATTTGAGATGATTCGAGACTCGATTCAGGCATCTCGTGCATACGATATCCACCTGTGAAGATCCGGGGAGAGTGTCGGCTCACCTCAAGTAAAAATAATTCATCGGTATTTTCTCACGATAAAATCATCAATAATCTCTACTCATTTTTCATAGCTGATGTTTTGTCCATTTGAGGGATTTGAACAAAAGTGACAAGCATTGTTACAATGACGATTTACTTGGATGTATCAGATATTTGCCATTTAATAATCAAAAAAATAAATTTGAGGATTTTTTGTGGACCATTCCTCACTAATCATATGCTTAGTGAGCTAATTTATTTGTATGATACGAAAAAAATAAATTTTTTCCACATGAATTAAAAAAATAAAGTACTCATGCATATATTATGTTTTTCATAAACTATTCTAAAATTGGCTCAAGGAGGGAAAATCCATATGATCGAATAAAATTAATATGTAAACCATGACAAGTATTGTTATGTTTACATTCTTTACATCGAGTGGACTTTTTTCTATAAAAATTTTTGATATATCTCTTGGTATATCCAGCAAGGGATGGATCTTCTTTGAAGTCTCATTCCCACTCATACTCTCATCAATTCTCTCACGGAGAGAGACACTGTGGAATGTTTATAAGTTTCTGGTGAGGTAGTATTGGTATACTGAGAATTTTTTGTTTAAATTCTTCTCAAGATTCTCAGTATTTTTTATATACCTCACTCGCAAATTCTTCACCTCGTAGAACGATATAATCATATTCTGCTGATGGATTCCAACCATCTTCTGAGAGTATATATTTTCTTCCTTCGGAAAGCTCGGATACATGATGATCCCTATAGTCATGGCAATATTGCTTGAGAAAACATACATCACATGCCTCTCCGTAACAATGTGGTTTTTTGATTCCATGAGACTCTACAAAAGTTGTAAAATCTTCTATAGCTTCCCCCATGACTTCAGATTTTATCTTTCTCGGATCTTGTATGAGATCTTCGTATCCTTCAAATGCTTCGACTGGAAAACGATTGGTCCACATATGCACTCAGGGGATACGGGAAAGTCGCCAGGTAGCATGAAGAGACTCAAGATGTTCTTCGATTACATAAAATAGTTGATTTTTATATTTTTGGAATCCTCTTCAAAAAGGTATTATCTGTAAAATATCAAACTCATATACTCAGAGCTTCATAAAAAATCGAATCATCTGTGGAAGATAATCAACATTGAGTTTATTGACAACAATATCGATATTTATTATCTTTTCAGGAAAATATTTTCTTACATTGATAAGTCCTCGGATAGCTCTATTATACGATCCTGGTGCTGCTGTGAGGTAATCATGGAGTTCTGCCGTATGTCCATGAATAGAAAAAGTCACCTCATCCAACCCTGCAGCAAAGACCTTCTCACAAAATTCGATACGAGCAAACATATTACCATTAGTAACTGTCTGAACTCTATCATATCCTACATCTTTTGCATAGCGTATATATTCAGCAAATCGAGGATCTATACTTGCCTCTCATCAAGAGATGATAATCCTATTATATACACCCACCTTATATCATCGTAGGATCTCATCTCGAACTTTAGTATCGTCTATACGAGTACCATTCTGCGCATCAGAATCAAGACAAAAAATACACTTCACATTACATGCAGCGATAATACGTACCCATATACGATTTTCACGGGTTGTTTTTTCTTTAGAGAGAAGTGGATTCTGCATTTATGACAATTTTCTTAGTAAAAGAGTTTTTCGTGTAGTAAGATCAAATGATTCTGTATCTAATTTTGTAAATAAAACATGAAGATTATATTTTTCTATAAATCATTGAATTATTGATTCCTCCACTCAATATATAGGCGTATCTTCTATATAAAACAAGGGAGGTATATTTCAGTTCATAAAATATCTCAGAAAGAGGTATCAATTTGACTCCAATAGGTCCAGATAATGAGTCAATATTTGATTTTGTTTGATCGATTCGATGCAATGAAGACATCCTATATCAATAATACACGAAAATGGAATTTTTGAAACAAAATTTTCTATATCAGTTTGGTAAAAATGAGCGAATGGTGAATCAAAATATATTTTATTATAATGAATTGGTATCTGTGCAATATCAATACCTGTATAATCTTTTTCTTGTTTGATAAAAAATTCTGCTAACCGAGAATATCAGCATCATACATCTAAAATATGAAAACCAATCTGAGATATATAATTTTCTAGAAAAATAGCTATCTCTTCTTCGTGTCATACATATCCCCAAGGGATATCTTTTCGATAATTCTCATAAAGGGAATTGAAATTTATTTTAGAACTTAACTCTTGCATATTAGCATTAAAAGAAAAATAGTAGTCGTAATATACCTTAATCTGAAAATCATCGGAAAAATCATACAAGCTTCTTGGGAATAGAGAAATTTACAAGAAAACAATAATTCAGAAGAAAATCCCTTCCCATAAGAGTAATAAGTTTTTTGAGTACTTCAGACTTCCTCGGAAGAGACTTCATATCTGCAACAGGCATAAAATATGGATAGATTATCTTGATAGGATTCTCAGGAGATGATACACCTCGTATAAAAAATAATATATTTTTTATACTATCTATATTCTCCTGTAAGAAAATGGTCTGAAAAAATACCTTATGTAAGCTTTTTAATTCCCCGAGAAGTTGTATGTTCTGATGGAGGATACTCCATGCCTGCGCTGAGCCTACGATAGTATTGTGTATATCTGCTGTTTCAGCATAGATAGAGAATTCAAATCTATCAAATATATGTACATAAGACTCTGGCAATTCATATGTATTGGATATTCTGAGTGTCAATAGTATCTCTGGAAAAGCTCTACGAATTCTCTCTACATAGGAGGAAAGATGTGTCCAAGAAAGTGGATCATTTCCAGAAATATTTATCGAGTCAACTCATATAAAATCTTGGTGAAATATATCTTCACACTCTCCTTCCGAAGAAAAATGAAAAAATCTATATGAATCAGGACGACTCATATATGTTGGTCGAGGGAAGTATACGAGTCCTTCTCCCTTTCTGCAGAAAATACAATTTCCTCGACAGGATGTAAATCCAAGATATAAATCTATTCGCATGATGAGTATTGGTTAATAAGAGCTGCTATTGCTTTTATTTTTTCGCAAAATCATGAAGTATATCATGATTTTATAAGATCCATAAGCTCTACTATGACAAGATAGTAAATCTTCTTATACGATAAGACTTTATTATACGAACCCACGATATCTTGGAGAAAATTATCATTAAATCAAGAGTTTATATGTATAAGAAAAAAATCTTTCTCTTATACATATCCCATAGGACAATAAGTCTATAATTCATAAAAAATGAAGGGTGAATATTTCCATGTATATAACCTTTTTTAAGGGCATGAACTTGATGCATCAATAAGGCAATTTTCGCACCATCACTATCAGAAAAAGATTGGATTTTTGGATATTTTTTTCTGATCTTTTGTATCTTCAGAAAATTGAAGTTATGTTTTCCTATGTGGATTCTCTCGAAAGATTTCTCTATTACTGATGCGTGAATTCATAGGCAAAATTAATAGTTTTTAAAAATCCAATAGTTTTCACGAATATTTTTCAGACTCGATTCATTTTTCATCATTCAAATAAGATTCATATACACATAATAAAAATTATATTGTATTTTATTTCAATTAAAAAAAAGTTTTTTTGACATAAATTCAAATTTTCATTTATTTGTTTCTATTACATAAGACATATCTTCTCCAACTCAGTGTGCATATTCAATATATGCATAAAGATCTCTGTTTATCGGTTGGGGAAGAAAGAGTCAAATTGCATGTTCTTGAATCGATATATGGCTCTCTTTAAGAGGACAAATAGTAAATATTTTTAACGGAAAAATTCATGTAATACGCAGAGAAAGGTACGCTTCGTCAATAAAAAAAACTGTCTTTTTTCTATTTTTTAGCTTCTCAAGTAAGCAAAGATTATGTGTTACTGGTTTCTCTATTATAAGATACCCCTCATAATTTTCTTTGAAAATTCATTCAATCATCCTATCTTGTTCTTCAAGAGGAGATATTGCAACAATAATAATCGAATATTCAGTTGGCTGAAAAAAGTCGATAGAAAGTGTCGTTTTTGTATGATGTCGAGTGAAAATTACTGGACAATATCCGAGCTGAGACCATAGATGAGCATGTTTTTTCCCTTGTCTACCAAATCATAATATAGCAATATTCATACTTAGAGTGAGAAGTAAATACGATCCTTACGGAATTCTTTGATTTTATACATTTTACGGGGAATATGAACAAAAATATCTTCTGTAGTCTGTATAGAAAAAATATCAGATATTTTCCAGCCATCGAGAGTTGGTATCAGTATATCTAGCTGTATACAAAACTGAAATGGAACACTTTTATTATATTCATATATTTGATGTATGAGTTTTTGGGATGTTTTACTTGTTAGAAAAAATTGAATATTCGTTCATGCAAATTGCGTAATATTTTTAAGAAGGGAATCCTCATGATACACTATAGATATCCATATGTATCACCATGTTTTCATATTAGTAAGCTTCATAAGAATTTCTTCTTCAGATAAAGATGAGGCATCTAAAAAAAACTGTCGTTTTCATCCTGTATATTCCTTACGCATAGTACCGATATCTCCAGTATAAGTAGCTCATATCTTCGTGATATTATACGTATAGGGCTTTAATTTTTGTATACTTTCATATTCTTTCCATATGCCACTACATACTCTTTTAGCGCGACAGTTTTCACAAGCTTTTGGATGTATTTTATTGTTGTCATTTATTGATTGTATGAGCGTCTGATCATCGTTCGATTTTAATCAAAGATTTTTATTATGTATAAATTCCATACTACTCCCCCAGTCATCCATATAGCATAGTGGTGGTCAAACAAGGTGGGAATGAACTCGTTTTCCACGTGATTTTAAATATGCAATCACTGTATTGTACATATTTGATATATCACTGTATTGGACTATGAGTTTATCAAAGTTTTCTTGAGCCATACCGTGAGGTTGTACAAAGCCAATATTATAAAGCACTACGGATGGATATTTTTCTACTAAATATTGAATATGTTCATTAAAATGGTCCTTATTTATTTTATTCAAAACAATATTAAAGGTTACTGGAATTCCGACATCAAGAAGATTTTGAACTCATTGATCAAATTTTGGTCACATAATAGCATACTTCACTCCTATAATTTGATCGAAGATGATAGGATCATGGGCGTGAGAGGATATGAGAGCCTGAACCACTCATAGCTCCATGAGTTTCTTTGCAAATATTGAGTCAATATTTGAAGCATTTGACTGAAGATCAAATGCAACATGAATATTTCGTTTTCAAAAATAACTCGCAAAATACTTCAAAATAAATAAAGTCTCCTTCTGGAAAATACTCGGCTCTCATCCTGAAATAGTAATATTTATATGGTTCGAAAGAATTTTAGAATATTTGATTTTATATAGAGTGATTGCAAGTATCTCCCGTACAGAAGATTTTAGACTCAGTACTGATTCATTCTCTGCAACATTACAGAAAATACAACGAAAATTGCATCACTTTCAAACACGGATAATCAGTTGTTCAGGTGATTTTTCTTGGACTCAATCCACGACAGACCCTCCATGCTTAAATATAGTTCTATAGAGAATATGGTTTCTCATTATTTATTCGCAGTAAAAAGAGCTTTTTCATGTTTCATGATGAGCTTCTGGCAGTCATCATTCACTTCTTTTCAAAGTGAAGATTTTCTTTGTCAGATAAGATCAATATAATACTCTGGGAGTTGAACTTTATCGGAAAGAAGAAGATCATATAGGGCTGCAAGATCAGATTTCTTACCAAGAAATAATGTTATAGGATCGTTTGATTCTGAAGAATTTATGAGAACAATAGGTGGGATAATAGTGCTATATCTTCATATACTATCGCGAATAATATTCTCATCTCCAGAAAGTGTAAGTTTACATATATAGATATATGGGACAACATTATCAATTATTTCATAAGAAAATATAAGACCTCAGCTTCCGTTAAGAATCAAAGAATCAATCTGAGAAGATACTTTATTATAATGATTAGAGAACTCTGAATAATTTTTAGACTTCTCTAGTTCTTGTATGAGATCTTTAAATTGAGCCTCTGGAGGAGGCATAGGAATTATTTCTTGTGATCCAGAAAAAACTTCTCAGGAAGAATATCCTACTTGTAATCAAGAAGGAGATCTCTCTGAAGGAGGATTTTGTAAAGATAACTCTTTGGATTGAGGAGAAAAGGTACAAGCACTTAATAGAGCTACCCCAAGAATAATTATAAGTGATCGGAACTGAAAAATATTCATCATAAAATTCTTAGTAAGAAGCGTGGGAACCGTGGGAACCGTGGGAACCGTGACTCTGTCACAGAGAAATCGCTAGATTCATACCATTAAATTCTCATCATTGTATTGTGGCAGATGAATTAGCATGTCAATTTACAGTTTGACTATAGGGAGCGATTGCTGCGCTTACATATACGGTTCCAACGGCACTATCATCAACATTTTTACATCACCTAAAAACACTTTCTGTACTATTTATTGCGGTTGCGGTTCAGAGCGTACTTCACCAATTTGCGTGGGAAGCTACTGAAGCGATAGTATTACAATGAACAGCAGCATCGGCACTTGGAATAAGTGCTGCGATTCACATTGCTATCATTCCCATTTTGAGAACATCTTCTTTTGTGATTTTTCCACTTTCATCAGAAAGAAATCCTTGAAGTTTCTTTTTAAATTTTGGGATGATTTTCTTTCTTTCTATAGGAGACATATATATGATAATTAAAAAGTAGAGTAGATAAAGTCTAGTTATTGAGCCAATTACGAAATATTTTTTCATTTTCAGGATCTTGAAGTTTTTCAAAAAGATAATCAAGCATCGATACCTGAATACGTGTTTTATCGTCTTTTGAAAAATTAGAAAACACATTTCCATGTTGAGTAAATGCATAAATCAGATCCACTCCGAGATATGGTTTATATACATGATCTATATATCCTGGAATTCCATCAAGTGTGGATGATTGAACTGATATCTTCGTAACATCACTATTTGCCATTGCCTTATATGTTTCTTCTCCTGTTTCAAGCATAGGGGTCATAAGGAAATCTTCCATACCCATACGCCCAAGCATACGTGACTCATCAGAAGCATAAACTTTTCCATCGTAATTATATGCTACTCATCATATTGCAATACCTGATGGGGAGCGGACATCCATGTAGCCACTATCTGTATTATTT
>JAYWFD010000123.1:0-3707 GCA_043778965.1 Candidatus Altimarinota bacterium | reverse complement strand
TCATCATGCGCTGGCACCGCCATGACAGCACCTGTACCATAAGAACCAAGGACATAATCTGCGATCCAGAGTGGTACTGCTTCACTATTATAGGGGTTTACTACATAAGAGCCTGTAAATACTCAGGTTTTTTCTTTCCCATCATTCGTACGATCTTGATCAGACTTCCCTTTTGCATCAGCTATATATCGATCACATATGGTTCTATATTCGTCCGTTATGAAGTCTCATACACTTGGATGATCTGGAGCGAGGACAGTATAAGTCATACCATACACCGTATCCACACGAGTCGTATAGACGCGGATAGATGGGATGATCGATTCGAGGAGCGCATCGAACTGTGTATATCCATCGGAGGTGACGAAGTGGCCTGACTTCGATATTTCTATATGACTCACTCCTATGCTATCGAAATGCTTCTTCGCCAGTGGAAAGAGGATATAAGGATCATCTTCAGAGAGGAATACCTTCCAATCATGTACATTATCTTTGATTTTTTCTGGAAGATACTCGCTTCGCATAGAGCAAAATCCTATATCTTTCGCATCTCATGTCACGAAATCCCAGTTGACATGATTATGAAGATCATTGAATATCGGTGCTATACAGATGAGCTTATCTATCTTCACATCCAGGTTTTCCACAAAATGCATGGCAAGAAATCATCACATCGAATGACCTATGATGATCGAATCTTCTCTCATTTTTTCTCTATATACATCCAGAGTAGCAAGTTGCTCTGCAAGATTCGGTCGATCATGTCCAGGAAGATCTGGCATATATACATCATATCCATGACGCTCCAGTTCTCACTTGAGCCAGGTTTGCCAGTGACGGATGATAGGAGATCCTTCTTCTTCCCATCCATGGAAGATGAGTGCGGTGGGCTTCCCTTCTACTTTTTTTAGAAGACGGAATTCACATCCTTCACTTTTGCCGATCCAGTTACGCTGCATCTCTTTGATCCCTTCAGGCCAATCAAGACCTTCGAGATCTTCAATAAGGCGATCTGCATATTCAGTGATTTTTAGTACCCACTGACGCAATAATTTTTTCTCGACTGGATGACCACCGATCTCACTCTTCCCATCGACGACTTCCTCATTCGCAAGTACCGCCTTCAATGCGGGACACCAGTTCACTGGCATCTCTGCTTCATACGCAAGTCACCGCTTAAAAAGCTCTGTAAATATCCATTGTGTCCACTTATAATACTCTGGATCTGTCGTATCTACCATGCGATCCCAATCGTAGGAAAATCCAAGTGCTTTCAATTGTTCGATAAAAACCTGTATATTCGCGGCCGTAGTAATAGCAGGATGCGTACCCGTCTTCACTGCATAGTTCTCAGCAGGAAGTCCGAAAGCATCGAATCACATGGGATGGAGCACATTGAATCCTTTTGCATGATAATATCGTGACATGATATCCGTCGCTGTATACCCTTTCGGATGTCCGACATGAAGTCCTGCTCAGGAAGGATATGGAAACATATCCAGGATATATTTCTTCGGTTTTGATTCTCCAGATAGAGGATTTTTCGTCTCAAAAGTTTTGTTCTCTGTCCAAAATTTCTGCCATTTCTGCTCAAGAGATTGGTGATCGTATGCCATAGGATATGATTAGGATGCCTCTAATATAATGAAAGTTCCAGAAAAAACAATAAAAAAATCTCCTTCTTTCGAAGGAGATTTTTGGAGAAGTCTTCTAGATAAGAGCATCCATGATAAGTGAGACGATCCAGTAAGCAAGCCACATTACGACGATACCAATAAGTACATTGATGATTGTCTTGCGACCAGATTTCACTTTCTCTTCATCACCACCTGCTGTCAGGATCTGAAATCCGGCATAGAGTACGTACGCTACAGCGACAAGAGTTACAAGGGCGAGAAGCGCGAGAATGATATTTGCAAAAGCACTACCTGCATTAGCAGATGTACCAAGCTTGAGTCCATCAGCATATCACTTTGGGTTAAAGGTTCAAGCCGCAGAAGCAAATACATTCTGTGCAACAAATAAACTTCCGACAGTCGCGTAAAAAGATTTCGTAAGAGACATATAAAAAAAGAAAAGAAGTAAAACGACACAAGTATGATAGCACTCTGTATTGATAAAGTCAATATATTTTTACAAATAAAAATATTCTTCATTGAGTATACTCCACCTTTCAGCATTAGAAAGAGACAATTGACAGGATAAAAATCTCACTTTTAAGTGAGATTTTTAGAAGATACACTACGAACATTATGACTATAGAGCCACTGCGCTCTCATCGAGTACGACTGTATCAGGTACTACAGATGCTGTATTTTGCACAAGAGCTACTCCCGAAGGGCGAGTCACTTCGAGAACATATGGAAGCAGAGCCATATATCGAGCACGCTTGATTGCTGCAGCGAGTTTTTTCTGATTTGCGAGTGAAACTCCAGAATAGTATCGTGGGATGATACGATTGAACTTTGTGAGATACTGCTTGAGGAATGTCGTATCTTTATAGTCGATGACTTTCACACCTGCAGCGGTGATAGGACATGGTTTTTTTACTTTTTTCGGCATAATAATAGAGTTAGAAATTATGTCATTTCGACTGGAGCGAGGTATTAGCAGAATGGGGAAACCTGATTCAATTTCAGAAAGCAGATTTCTCCATTCTGACTATCGCTTAAATTCGAAACGACAGAGTAGAAATATAATGTTTTAGAACTTTTCTTCCAAATCAGAAAAATCGTCGAATTCTTCTGGCATGGCACTGGAACCTTCGGTAGTCTCGAAATCTTCTCTCTTCGAAAGGAAGATGAGCTGACCGACGACTACTTCTGTCTTATGGAGCTTTGTACCGTCTTCCTTATCGATCACGCGAGTCTTGAGGCGTCCTTCTATATATACGAGCTTCCCTTTTACGAGAAATTTCTCTACCTGATCAGCAAGAGGTCCCCATGCGACACAATTGGTATATTCAGCCTCAGAGAGGGATTCTCCTGTAGGTGACTTGTAGTACCGATTCGTTGCTATGGTAAAAGTAGAGATTTTTTTATCGAGAGAGGCTCACGTAGACTTGATGAATGGATCTTTCGTCACATTTCCGATAAGGATGACTTTATTGATAGTTCTCATAATATTTATGACAAAGATAAGATATACAAACTTTAGGTAATATGCTTGGTTTTGTCATCCTGGTGAATAAGGTGAATTCATCTAAAGGATGAAGAGAGGACACCCTGGGGTGTTCCAAGATCCAGTCTCCTGGATTCCGTGACAAGCACGGAATGACAGACACACTAGCCTTCAATCTTCGTAAACATATATCGCCAGATATCTTTCTTAATATTGAAAGAATTGCTCACTGTTACAAAATCTCCAGATTTCTCAAGAGTATAAAGAAGGTAGTATCCGACTTTTGATCCGTGGATATAGTAAGCAAGAGCCCTCTCACCTGGATGATCACTTGATAGGATCTTCGCTCCAGAATCAGTAAGCTCACTCTCTATAGTAGAGATAAGGGAAGATCGATCACTCTCTGTAAGGGTAGAATCGAGTATCATCATGAGTTCGTATTTTCTCATAGAATCCTGTGGGTTAAATCTTATGACAAAGGTCACAAGAAGGATATAAAATATGCTTTTTTATAAAAAGCTCGCGGATTATATGAAAATGGTGACTGAATGCAAGAGAAAATAGAGAAATACTAAAAGCGCCGTTCT
>JAYWFD010000122.1:0-9855 GCA_043778965.1 Candidatus Altimarinota bacterium | reverse complement strand
CGCCACTTTTTCGAGCAATTGCGACGTGATCAGCCCTTGGTCCTGTATTTTCTACATGCTCACCTACGTACTCTCTTCTGCTTGCTACGGTATTTCCTGTATCATTCGTCGCAGGTGTGGGATACACGACTCTCTATGCTATCGGACTTGCTCTCATGCTCACTCTTATAGCAGTCGGAGGGAGAAGTATCATATCGAAGTTTCGCTTTATCGCTGATGAACGAGGGTGGTTCAAGAGGGTTCTAGGAATTATATTTATCATTATCGGGATTATCATCATCACGGGATTCGATAAGAAAATCTCCATAAAAGCGATCGAGTATTTTGATATTACTCGTTTTGAATCCATCCTCATCGATACGTATATGCCTCCGAAGAAGACGAACTCCGTACGTCAGACGATCACTCCTGCCGTGGATCCTAGCACATGATCAGTCGATACGACTTCTTTGAGTCCAGTGACTGTACCCAAAAATGGAACTCTCCCTATCCCGACTCTTTCTATAGAGATGCCATATCCGGCACCAGCTATCCCTCCAGAGCTCACCGAATGGATCAACTCGAATCCACTTACTATGGATCAACTGAAGGGAAAAGTCGTCATCATCGACTTCTGGACATACTCATGTATTAACTGCCAGCGCACCCTTCCATATCTGACCGCTTGGGATGAGAAATACCGAGATCAATGACTCGTCATACTTGGGGTACATGCTCCAGAGTTTGCCTTCGAGAAGAAGCGAGCAAATGTCGAGAAGGCCATGAAGACTGCAAATATAGCGTACCCCGTCATACTTGATAATACCTTTGATCTCTGGAATGCGTATGAGAATCAGTATTGGCCTGCGAAATACTTCATCGACCGAGAAGGGAATGTGAGGCATACGCATTTCTGAGAATGAGCATATGAGGAGAGTGAGAAGGTCATCCAGTATCTTCTTGGACTTCCGTCTGCAAGTATCATCTCTGTAGATCCTCCCAAGTTTGCTTCTCTCCAGTCTCCTGAGACCTACTTAGGTCTCTCACGCCGTGAGAACTATAAGTCTTTCCCAGCAGAGCAAGCTCTCAATGAGTGGACTCTCTCTCCTGGATATGAGTGAGAAAAGTGAGATCCAAAGGGAAAATATGGTAAGCTCTCTGACTACTGGAAGCAGGGAGAAGAATCTATAACTGCAAAAAAATCATGAGCTACTCTTACATTTCACTATAAGGCAAAAGATATCTATCTTGTACTATGATGAACAGGAACAGTACAAGTATCGACAAATTCCAAAGAATGAAATAATTTTGGAAAAGATCTACAAGATGGAGTCCTAACGATAGACAGTGATCGTATGTACCATATTATTTCTTCATCATCTTCTTCTGAAAATCTTCTTTTTCTCGAGTTTTCAGAGTGAGTCGAGGCATTTGCCTTTACTTTTGGGTCATAAAAATCTCTCATATCTTCCGAAGGAATTTTCCTATACGTTACCTTTTTTACTTATGAAATATTATCTTATCATTTTATCGCTCACCTTTTTTCTTTCTAGCTGTAGTAGTCTCGATGAGGGTACTACGAGAGAAGAAGCTTCTCTCAAAGTCATGATAGGTACCGATATCATGAAAGATGCCTCATCGAAGACAGGATCTACAGCCCAATCCTCAGGATATGAAAGCTATGATGAATCTTCTCTGAAAAATGCTCTTGTATCATGAGCGCAAGTCGCACTCTTCTTCCATGCCCCATGGTGCTCTACCTGTAAAGCTCTCGATAAAAATATTTTGGCGAACCTCATATCTCTCCCGAAGGATACCCGTATATTCAAAGTTGACTACGATTCGAGTGATGATCTACGAAAAAAATATGGAGTCACTATCCAACATACCACAGTACTTATAGATCGTGATATGAATCTTATCTCGAAAAGGCTCGGTGTAAGAAATATCGCAGAAATATTTAACTAATTATTATGAAACAATCTCATCCTAAAGAAAAAGTATCTCCTACACAGAATTTTCTCACTTTCTTCTCTCTTCGGAAGATCCTCATTTTTATTCTTCTACTTCTTCTTGGATACTTCTATGCCTATCCACCAGTCGCATGACTTCTCTACTCCTATAACCGTGAGAAAGCTCTCGGTATGAATACGGGGCATACTACGCGAGCCTACTTCGCGGGTGGATGTTTCTGGTGTATGGAAGGAATATTCGAGTCTCAAATCGGAGTGAAAGAAGCGATATCAGGATATGCATGAGGAAGCGCCGAGGATGCGAGCTATGAGAAAGTCGGAGCAGGTGATACAAAACATCGAGAAGCAGTGGAAGTCATCTACAATCCGACACTCATCTCCTATGAGAAGCTTGTAGATCTCTACTTCACACAGATTGATCCGACACAAAAAGATGGACAGTTCGCTGATATCGGATTTCAATATACGACAGCGATATATATTCAGAATGAAGAGGAGCGGAGAATATCTATAGAGTACATCAAAAATCTCGATACCTCCAAAAAATTCGATACGCCTATCGCGGTAAAGATTGAAGATTTTACGACATTTTTCCCTGCTGAAGAGTATCACCAAGATTACTATAAAAAGTCTTCTCTGAAATATAAGCTCTATAAGAAGGGAAGTGGTCGTGAAGATTATATCCGAGATACATGGTGAAAAGAGATCGAATCTCTCTCAAAAGAAGACCTTAAGACCAAGCTCACACAGATCCAGTATCAGGTGACACAAGAGTGAGGTACAGAAAAGCCATTTACCAATGAATACAATGATAATAAAAGAGAGGGCATCTATGTCGATATCGTCGATGGTACCCCCCTCTACTCATCTCTCGATAAGTATGATAGTGGTACAGGATGGCCGAGCTTCACCAAATCTATAGACCCCACTGCGGTGAAGTTCGAGGAAGATGATACCTTCTTCTCGAAGCGCATAGAAGTCAGATCCAGAAATGCAGATTCTCATCTCGGCCACGTTTTCGATGATGGTCCAGTCGATAAGTGAGGGAAGCGTTACTGCATGAACTCAGCTGCTCTCCGATTTATCCCTCTAGAAGATCTTGAAAAAGAAGGATATGGAGAGTGGAGAGCTTTGTTCCAGAGAAATTAACTTTTAGTACTCTACTTATGAGCCCTTCTGTCTCTTAATTCTGCATTTCATTCAGAAATATGAGCAAGCTCTATTTCTTCACTTCATTTGAATTATGAAAAAACTCATCACTATAATCACATCGAGTGTCGCATTTGCATCGCTTTGCTGTCTCTCGTCGGTCGTCATCGTCGCACTCGGACTCGGCAGTGTGTCATTCGCGACGTCACTCGCAGATACTCTCTATGGTGACTATAAGTGGTACTTCCGAGCTTTCGGACTGCTCTGTCTCATCGTCGGGCTTGTCTACTATTTCCGATCAGAGTGAGTCTGCACTATCGACCAAGCAAAAAGACAGAAAAAAAGGATAGTTAATACTCTTCTCATCGCACTCTTCACAGGAATCGCTGGATATCTCTTCTTTCTCTATGTCGTCATCCACTATATCGGTGTCTGGCAGGGGATATGGAAGTAGCAGAGAAATCAAGATATGGGAAAAAGTTTTGCAAAAATACAAATTATGATATAATACGCATGTCTTCGAAAGAAGAATACCTCAGAAAGGTAAATAAACCTCCTTTGAAAAATCCCCATGTCACTGGGGATTTTTCTTTATCATGACCGACGAGGATTATCTCCTACATCTCACAAAACGCTTTCGGGTGATCGAAAAATCAATCTCCCAGCATCGCTTCCAGAGGAAGATCCTATAAAAGAATCTCATAGTCAGAAAGTTAAACAAATAAACCTCCTTGCTCCTCCTGGAAGCAAGGAGCTGGTGTAGTATAGGAAAATGAACAGAATCTCAAAATAAAAAAGGGCCCACCGCCCGCGCGAGGCAGGGGTGGGTGAATCGGGGACTTACCCGAGCTTGTCACATGAATCCGCCATCTTGATCAGACGGCCATCATGGTAGGTGCCGCTCTTGGTGAAGTACCAAGGTGCATATGGGAAGGCCTTTGCCTTCACACACTTCGGCTCTTTCTGTTCACCCTTGAGGGTGAACCACTGGCGATCTTCTGACGAGAAGGTGAAGTACTCACCATTCCGCAGCTTGATCGAGACGGCCGAGGACTTGGCCATCCTGGCTGCACCTTCGCCGACAGCCATGCCACCATCTTCAAGAATGGGCGTCACCTTGTCGACGGCGCCGATGACTTCGCGGCTGAACATCCAGCCATAGAGCGTACCGCCGATCAAGGACCCTAAGATCGCGATGATCGCAATGACTATCACCAGCTCGATCAGGGAGAAGCCTTTATGGACTGCTTTCATGCAAATCTCCAGATAAATCCCATCCAGCACATTTGCTGACGGGAATACCACGAGGGGTGGCACCCTGCCAGTCAGTTCGACCGGACAGTACGATTTTACTTCTTCTTCTTCTTCTTGTCAAATCCTGATAAAGAAATACTATCATTACATTTATTACTTCTATTTTTTTTATGCCGAACTATAACCCCCTCACTCCCGAAGAAGCCCGTGTCATCATCGGTAAAGGCACGGAGATGCCATACGTCTGAGAGTATACTGATACCACTGAATATGGTGTCTACTCGTGTAGGCAGTGTGGAGTAGACCTCTATAGAAGCGAATCCAAATTCCACTCTGGATGCGGATGGCCGTCATTCGATACGGCGATCGAGGGTCACGTACGAGAGACGGTCGACGCCGATGGAAGGCGCACTGAGATCACATGTGCGAACTGTGACTGACATCTCGGTCATGTATTTCATGGTGAGAGATTCACCGAGACGAATACGCGTCACTGTGTGAACTCTCTCTCGATGAAGTTCCGGAAAGAACCGAGGAATGAAGCAGTATAGTCTTAATTTCTAATATTTTTTTATGCCAAATATATCATGTGCATATTTCGGTGGAGGATGTTTCTGGTGCCTAGAGGCAGTATTCTCTAGACTCGAATGAGTCACAGAGGTACACTCTGGGTATATGGGAGGTACAACCGAGAACCCGACCTATGATCAGGTATCTATGGGTCGAGGAGGGCATATCGAGGTGATCGAAATCATCTATGATAGAGAGATCGTCTCATATGAGATACTACTTGCAGTCTTCTTCGCGACACACGATCCGACGAGTCGAGATCGTCAGTGAGCTGATGCATGAGTACAATACCGTAGTATCATATTCGGATCTCCGAGTGACCTCGTGATCGCGAAGAGTACGATAGAAGAGCTCGATGCAGATAGCACCTTCACTTCACCCATCGTCACAGAACTGAGGATGATCAGTCCGTTCTATATCGCGGAAGATTACCATCAGAACTACTACGATGATAACTCCGATAAACCATATTGTACCTATGTCATCGATCCTAAAATCGCGAAAATCCGAGAGAAATTCCAAAAATATCTAAAGAAAGAGTAGGTTATAGCCTTTGTTTAGGTATTAATTAATAATTGTTAGGTAAGATAAGGTATTTTCGTAGCTTCTTATGTTAGCTCCATTTCTGTATTCTTCAATATAGTAGCGATATCTGGTCTAAATACCTTTATATATTTATCGAAAATATTTTGAACATATGGAGCAACCCAATATTGTGAATTATCAGGTGGAGTCATCCCCATATCACTGAAGTCCTCATAGTCTGAAGACCTCATATAATATTCATTTAAATAGAATAAGTACGAAAAATGTTGAATAAAAATGGTAATTAAATCTTTTTGAAAGCGACTAAGAATAGCCACTCTATTATTTAGATGCATTTGGTTATTGTTTAATATTAGGTTATGGTAATAGTTATAGTGCATATTATCATTACATCTTTCTCGAATTTCCTTAAAACTCGAATCTTTTCTAAATAAATCTGTAACTTGTCTCAATTTTTCAGAATCTTCAATATATTTTGACATTATGCGATATGTAGGAATTTTTTCCTTGCCAGTTAGCCATTTTTCGATATGTTCAACAATCAAGTTCTCAAGAGAAAAGTGATTTTTTAGATAAAGGTTTGTATAAATATTGATAATAGTTGAATCATAGTATTTTCTCAGAAGCGCATAAGCATCATTTATTCTACCGTTTTTCAAGACTTGATTAATTGAATCCAATGTCCCACTAATTGACATAAATATATGAGTATCAAAATTCAGTATTGAACTTATTCCTTCATTTGTAAATGACATTACTGAGGTGGAAAGGAGATCGTAAAAATCAATAAATTCTTTTATTTGCTCAAAAAAGATATGATCGATATATTCTTTTTCTAGATTATCTTTTGGTAAAGTATTCCAATCCATTTTTTATTTTTTAGTATCTATACGGGTATTATAACCCCCTCAAAAACCCGAGCATTTGATCTCCTCCATTTATCGGCCAACTATGAGGATCATCGCCATAGGTCGGATATCCTTCACACCAGATGACTGGACTTCCGTTTGAGCATTTCTCGTATTTCTGACAAGTGAGAGATCCGATCTTGACCTGAGTAGGTTCATTGCTACAGAGATTCACTTTTTTCCGAATCTCTCTTCCTGATATTCATGAAGCATAAGAGGAGAGCTTATCATCGACATTTTGGTAGAGGAGGCTCGCGACAGGACCAGTACAGTTGCCGCTATATCCAGCACTTCCGACTCCAGCCATCCCACGGATCACTTCACCTCGCAGACATGCGAGCTTATGCGTGAACCATCCACCGAGAGAGTGTCCTACGACGAAGACCTTCGATCGATCGACACAGTAGGCTTCGGATATCTGCTCGATCACCGCATCGAAGAAGGTGATACTCTCAGCTTCACTCCAGGATCTTCCACCACTTGCTACATCGAGTCCAGCAGGGTAGGCGACGATGAAGTCGGAAGTACTACCGAGCCCCATATAGTTTTGTACTTGTTCATTGCTATTGGTACGTCCATGATTCGCGATGATAAGGTTATATTCTTTATTTTTTGTGTAGTTTGCCGGGAGAGTGAGAAGATATTCACGAGATTTACCAGCGATAGTGAGAGTATTTTTTGCTTGGAGATCATGTCCGACTCGGCATCCAGGACTTCCATAAGAGAGAATGGCCTGAGATTGCTTATATGCTCGGATACGTATGATGAGCTCTGTCGCCCTTCCTCTTGCTATCGGAGTCGCGAGAGTATATGAGTTTATGGGGATGATGTGTTTCTCGTCTGCGATCTTGCGAAGTGGCTCATACCAGAGTTCACCACTTCCTACCTGTGGTATAGGGAGAGAGAAAGCTCGAAAACCAAATGCGAGTGCCTCAAGAGTGGTAACGGTATTATTGGGCTTGAAAGTACCATCAGAAAATCCATTCGTAATATGGAGTGCATAGGCTCGACAGATATATCCATGATACCACATACTTACAGCGACATCAGGAAAGCATCGATCGAGCGGGACTTCTCCGACACCATTTCCACTGGCTTGGAGGATGATCTTGAGGATTTCTGCACGAGTGATGGATTTTTCTGGTCCGAACGTTCCATCATCGAATCCGTTTATAATCTTTTCTCCAGTAAGGGTATTGATCGAGGATTCGTACCATGAGTATTCGATATCTCGAAAGAGAGCAAACAGTGAAGGTATGCCTGAGAGAGTAAATATCAAAAATGAAGAAAATATTCGTAAGTACATAATTGGAGTAAATATATACATATTATATGCATTTTTTGGAAGTATCCAGTATTTTTTCACGTAGATGTTTTGATGATTTTTTGAGAGGATTCTTCTTCGAGTGAGTTATACTGACATCCCAGTATAGTTAATATAATCACATCCATTCCATGGCCTCGATATAAGATCGTTATAGAAAATCCCATAGAGATACTTGAAAATGAAGGTTTGATGTAAATATAAATTTATACCTCTATGAGAACCCTATCTATATTTTGTATATGATTATTGATTCGAGTACTTGTAATATCCAGCGGTACTGCAAGTTCTGGATCGTTTAGTTGGAGCTCTTCGATTTGAAACTGAATCTTCGTATATTCGGTGGTAAGCTCTTCTTTATGCCATTCAAGCCATTTTTGTATAAAAGAAAGTGTAAACTGTAGAAATTGTCGAAAGTTGATAATTTCTTTTTCTAAAAAAAATTCTATTTTCTCGAGGGTTTGCTTGCTGAAATATATAGAAGATCATCTGAGTCTATCTAGTGCTTTATCGAGGTAATGAGAAGTCTCGGTAAGATCAAGTATGAGCTTGCTTATATAATCTACTTGTATAGGAAGTATGGACGGATCGATGATATCTTCTGAAACTTCATTTTGAAATGTCGTTGATAATTCTATGAGCTCATCTTTTTTCTCAAAATAGTGAATAAGATATTTATAAAATCTCAGCTTCAGCGCCATGAACAATCAACAACTGAAAACAAATGCTCAACCCAAGAAATGTATAAGTCATGCCCATCAAGCAAACAGAAGTATGAGCATAAACGAGATACCAAACAACATGAGAAAAATATTTACATAATGTGCTTGAGATAGGTTTGTAATAGGCTTGCCATTTAACTTAGTTCCAAAATAAATAGTATCAAAAATGTATTTGCGAAACGCATCATTATTACCCACCTCACTTAAGGAGATGGTAGGAGCCTGAGGCACATTTTTAAATATTGACTCATCTCTGTATGTAAGTATTGATGCAAATAGTCATAGATCTTTTTGTGGAGAATTTGATCCTCACACTGCTTCTTTCCTCCCACTCCCCTCAAACCAGGTATCAGAAATATGTGAGAATTTATCAGAAATAGTAGTCGGTTGCATAGTGATATGATAGCATAGTTTTCTTATAATTTCAAAATATATGAATGCGTTTCGACTTTTTTATTAGTTTTTATTGTTTCTTATTTTCAGTAGTATATAGTTGTTCCAAATAAATCCTTTCTATGCGTCTCCAAAAAATTGATCTTCTTCGAGGATTCTCCGTCATCGGTATGATATTTTTTCATGCAAATTATATGCTGGAAGCAGTATTTCAGAGAGATTTGATCCCACTTCCTGATACTTTCTGGGATGTACTTGGTCCAGGAGTTGCTTTTATATTTATCTTTCTTTCGGGATTTTCCTTTTTTCTATCTTCAGAAGAGAAGTCTCTCGTTCAAGTTTTCCGAAAGTCACTTCGTCGAAGTATATTCCTTGCACTCTGAGCTTTCAGTATCACCGCAGTGACCTATACTTTCATACCAGAGCAGAGGATATTTTGGGGAATCATACACTTTTTTGCTCTTGCTTCCCTCATGATTCTTCCATTCTCATATATCTGAAAGTATAATATCACTCTATGAATTTTGGTTCTCTTCATCGGGAATATACTCAATACTATCAGAATAGACAGTGATCTTCTTGTTCCATTTTGACTGATTTCTCCTCATTATTTTTCAGCGGATTGGTATCCACTTTTTCCATGGTTCTGATATATGCTTATCGGACATGGTGCTGCCTACTGGACCAAGTACTTTTCTCTATTATCTCTTTTAAGAGGGCCACACGCCCGATCAATTTCGCCTATACTCACTATTGGTCGTCATGCTTTTTTCATCTATATGCTTCATGTGCCCATATTGTATCTTATATTTTGGGGGTTATTCCGATAGAAAAATCAGATTTTCGAAAAAGATATAGAGACCGATAGTAAGACGGAAATAACTCTATAGTGGATGTGACATACTTCTCTATGGATTCAGTCCGATAAATGCCGAAGAGGTATTCGTATTGCGACGACGAGAATAGGTGCAGACCAAACTCAAGTCCAAGATGGAAACTGCTCTCGCAGGAGTACTGCGATCTGCAAATGAACATAA
>JAYWFD010000121.1:0-3737 GCA_043778965.1 Candidatus Altimarinota bacterium | reverse complement strand
TCTCTCGTTCAATCCGTTCGTCATCTTCTTTCTTCTTACGGATAATCTCTGATTCCATGAAGTCCTGTTTCGCATCATCAAGAAGTTTACTAAAGAGTTCATTCGATATGTCTCGTATGGTAAGTATATTCGGGGTGACGTTATAAGTGGAGAGTTGAGCGATGCGATCATTAAGTATCTGTTCCTTCCGATCGACTTCCTCCTGCTTAATACGTTCTTGCTCATCGTTGTATACTTTCTTTTTTTCTTTGAGTACCTCCTCAAGTGGGGTAATCTCAGAGAGAAGTTCCTTTTGCCGTTCGAGTACCTGACGCTGGAATGAAATAGAATCTTCCCGAAGAATCTTCCCCTGTTTCTCTGTATTTATTCGGGCATCAGCAAGCTGCATATGTCCAGTATGTACCAGATCATATGTCTTCTTATCGATGATAGTTATATCTCCGAGGGGGGAAAGTTCTGTAGCGAGAGCAATCAGTTCCGCCTTCTTGGGTGAGAAGGAATCTAAATTAAGGGTGGATGAATTCATATGATTATAAAAAATTAAGAGATTGAAACCGCTGGTATATAATAGCTGTTGCCTTCACATCATCTCTACAGTATTCTTTAATGAGATCAATCTGTCAGGCGTCATAAAACTTCTGTACTTCCGATCCATGCATAATACCTTTCGGGGTAGGAATTCATAAGTGTATGGCTACATCTTCAATGGCAGACATATTGAATGTGATCCCCTGATATACTCTCGCAAGATCAATAAAGTTGGTGTCACAATCCCACGGCTTAAGTCATCGAAACTTGAGTTGCTGGGGAACAGGAATTCCATAGTAGAGTCACCTCTTAATAATGAAAGGGAGATCGAAGAGAAGTATATTCCATCATGTGAGTATATACTTATCAACATAGCTATAGAACTTCTCTATCATTTCTTTCTCTGTACCCTCAAGTGTTTTCACTTCGATCTTACTATCTGTTGTGATACGCCCGATAGCAATTGTGAGGATCTGATTATACTCAGGCAGGAAATTCACGCGTTCTATATTTCATTCCTTACGATCAATGAACACTTGGCGTTCGAATTGTCGGGAAGGGGCAGCTATGGTTTCGATGTCGAAGAAGAGAGGGGTAGTGGTTTTCATAAAACTTCAGGGGTTATTGAAAGTGAAGTGTGCGAACATACTATGGAGTACCACTTCACCCTCGTTGAGTCTACAATCTGAAATTAAGTGATCGATTGAGTCGACAAATATCCTGATTAGAATACATTGCAATGAGATTCATTACAAAGTATTCACTTGCAGTTACCTCTGGAAAACATTGTGGGTACAAGTCATATCCTTGAGTAGTAAAGTTATATGCCTTAGTGGGTCAACCTGCACCTGTTACGGTAGTTGCTCCATACGAAACTGATATAGTACTGAGAATAATAAGAATCGAGATAAGATATTTCATAAGGGGTAAGTGAAAAAATAAAAGGGAGTAGGTGGCTAATCGAAGCGAGAGTCGAAGTCATCTACCGTGATGGGCTGTAGTTTATTAAATGACGGGTCTGGAAGTTTGGATTGCCGGAAAGAATAATTCTTCGCGAAACTCATACCGAGCTTTGTCTTTCCTGGTTGATCGACGACTTCTCATTTGTCTTGATTATAAAATCCAATAAGAGTAATGCAGGCTCTATGTCCAATCTTCAGACTCTGAATACTATTAGAGTTACGTGGATTTTTAGATGGCAAACCTACATATACTATGCCATTCGGAGTATCAAATTCTGCTACAATCTGTTCTGAAAATTGCCCATTTGCTTCCTTGATATGAAAGCCTGTAAATATACCATGTGCACTATCTCATGCTGTGACAAACTTTGCCCATCATCCTGATATCACTTCCTCCATCCCGTCATCGATTGCATCTTTAGACATAGTCGTATAAGATTAAAAATATAAATGATCTTTTATCGTGTGATCTCACCTATCCATTGTATGAATTTCTTACAATAAATCAAGAAGAAAATTCATAATTGTTTTATTGGGGTTGTATAATAGAGAGTACGTGTATCAATAATATGATTGGTACCATGTATATGTAGGATAGCCTCTCCCACTTTGATCGATCGATATGTAGCAGAGAATGTACCGGATCCATATATCACCTGAGTATATCTATAGAGTTCTATTTGCCTGAGCCATGAATGCTTGGTATAGTTTGTACAGATCCTCTCGATATTTCAATCGTCGAGTATAGATTTCGTGATCGGAAGTCATGTCGGTATCCAGTAGTATTTCATAGGATTATAACTTAGCAAAGTATTCTGATTCTTCGAGAAGAGTCTCACGAGTTAGTTGTCACCATACTTGCTGGCATCCTGGATGATGAGCAAGTCGGATATTATACGGGGATCCGATCCAGTTCTGTTCACAAATTGTATACAGTCGTGGAGCAATATACGCATGTGTGATCTCATAATGTAGTACTAGAGCGAGGGCTCCGATGAGAATGGTAGTGAAGTAGAGGGCATTGATGAGATGGGCGGGGCGGCGGATGCGTTGCATATTTTTTTTGATAAAAGATTATACAGGGAATTGATTGGGTTCTTATGTCTGGATAGGTTAACCCTTATGATTTGATGGTAGTCCTCGCGAGGATGAACCTCATACGGATTATCTGTTGGGAATGTTTCTATCGTATCGCCTTCGATATTGATCGTGGCATAGTATTAGTCAATGGGTAAAAAGTTTCTCCTGGCTTGATCGGGTATTCCTTGAGCACCTTATTCTTCGCCATATTATAAGCTCGGGCTGGGAGCATCGATATAGATTTTCACCAGTAGTATAGAGAGAGAAATCTCGCTTGTCTAACTTGGTCTAGATGTGAGAAGGGTGTTTTCATATAATGAATTCGATAGAAAGTAAAATTGCATTCCGATATGATGTTGGTATCTCGAAAGCGAGAAGTCGATTAATGTTCTCGCCCACTTCAAGTGGCAATCATAGCAGTCTCCACTATATTTCTCAAGCTGTTCGATGAGCTCTTCGGCTGTCGGGTGGGCGGATCAGTCTCAGTATTCAGTGAACGCGGAAAGTTCATGATACTTGTGTAGGGTATTTATTCCTTTTGGTCTTCTTATAACCATAGTATGATTGTATAAAGATTAAAATCTGATGAGTCATATCGCACTTGTGAGTTTTTCAATCTCTTTGTTTTTGCTTTTGATCGTAGCTTCGAGGTTGTCGATATCGGACCTGAGATCATCGATAGTACCATTACGGGTATCGATAGTATCATTCAGATCATCGATAGTACCCTCGAGTGTTTCGATGATGGTGGTATAGTCCTCATGTACTATATCATAATTATATGGTAGAGTACCAGTGGTACATCATAACTCGAGTCGATCGGCAATCATGCGGAGATCGGTGGGAGTTATGTCGAGATGTGTGTCTATTGTGATAGTGATCATAGTTACATTGGAATATCTAGAAGGTCATACATAGAAGAGTACCGAGCGATTATCGGGTGATCTTTTCTTGGATCAATGAAAAGTATCTGATGATAGTCTTCATGTGGTTGTACCTGATGGCGGTCTTGTGTATCGAATACCTCGAGAGTATCCCCATCTTTGTTTATTGTGGCGTAGTATGGCATATACTTATACGTTAGGATATGGAAGTGGAGCACCGTCCTCGAGATCGATGAGAGCCAGATTGTCTTCAATTTCATACTGAAACTCTTGATGAGAGAAT
>JAYWFD010000120.1:0-9931 GCA_043778965.1 Candidatus Altimarinota bacterium | reverse complement strand
GAGGGTGGTTCCACTTATGTCGCTGTCGTCTCTTGTGAGACTGATTTCGTCGCTCGCAATGAGACATTTGGCGCTATGGTCGACCACTTCATCACTATCCGTAAAAATTCTACTTCTGATGTAGAGGCTATTGCTCAGGCAGAAGAACTCAAGGCATCTGAATATACACTTAAGGTCGGTGAGAATATGGAAATCCGTGTTCTTACGAAGATCGAAGGTGAAGTGATCGGAAGCTATGTCCACTCGAATTTTAAGAATGGCGCACTCGTCGTCGCAAAAACTGGTACTGACGAAGCAAAACTCAAACAAGTAGCTATGCATGTCGTCGCTTCTAATCCTCAAGTCGTCTCTCCTACAGATATATCAGAAGATATCGTCTCTAAGGAGAAGGATATCCAGCTTGCTATGATGCAGCAAGATCCCAAGAACGCTTCGAAGCCTGCAGAAATCCTAGAAAAAATCATCGATGGAAAAATGACAAAATTCCGTGAAGAGAATGCCCTCCTCACTCAACCATTCGTTATGAATCCTGATGTGAAAGTCGGAGAATTCATCGGGAAAGATGCGATCGTATCTTTCGTTCGCTACTCTATCTAATCGATTCATATAAAAAAGACAAGATGACTGGTCTTTTTTATTATTTATGTGACTTTCTCACGAGGATCTTATCGATACGAAATTGATCCATATCTACGATCTCGAAGATATATCCATTTTGTCACTCCATAGTTTCTCCTGTTTTTGGGAGTCGTTCGAAGTGATTCATCATATATCCTGAGAGCGTCGTATAGTCATTTTTCTTCTCTTGGATGATCTCCTCTTGGAAGTATTGATTGATCTCGTATATGAGAGTTTTTCCGTTGATGAGGTATTCATGCTTCCCTCTCTGGATGATATTTGCTTCGATCTCTTCGTCTTCATCTGGTAGATCGCCGACGATCACCTCTACGAGATCATGGAGCGTCACGATCCCTTCAGTTCCTCAGAATTCATCTTTTACGATCGCGATATATTCCTTTTTTCTTTTGAAAGTATTGAGTATTTTTATCGCTGGAGTATGGATCGTGATGACTATCGGCTTCGTGATAAGCGCATGAAGATCGAAATCTTTTTTCGTCTGATTTTCGAGAAAGTCTCGAAGGCGGAGTATCCCCACGATCGTATCGAGATTACCCTCTGCGACGATGAATTTCGAATGGATGCTATTTTTGATTTTTTTGAATATCTGAGCTGGAGCATCAGTGATATCTACCCATTCGATTTCGTTCCTATGGGTGAGGATGCCACGGGCAGTCTGACTCGAAAATGAAAATATATTGTTATGGATTTCCCCTTCTTCTCTATCGATGACTCCCTGCTTACCTGCGGTTTTCAGTGCTGATATGAGTTCCTCTTCGCTGATTTTTTCTTCGATTTGACTCTCTATGCGTAGAAGTTTCAGGATCAGGGTTGTAGAGTATGAGAGAAGCCGGACGAATGGGTGAGTGATCTTCATGAAGTAGACGAGAATCGGCACACAGAGAATGGCTAGCTTCTCAGGATTGTTCATGGCGATGCTTTTGGGTACAAGCTCACCGATCACGATAGAGAAATAGGTGATCCCACCTATGGCAATCAGAAGGGAGAGTCACTCAGCATGCGCTCAAAAAAATGGTAGAGCTTCGATGATATGCTGGATCGATCCTGCTACTGCAGATCATCCATATGCACCAGCGATGATACCGATTAGAGTGATTCCGACTTGTACTGATGAGAGGAATTGTTCGGGATTTTGTCGGAGTTCGAGGACGATCTGCGCTCGCTTGTCTCCCCTACTGGCGAGATGTTCGATCTTACTTTTCTTTGCGGATACGAGAGCAATCTCAGAGAGTGCGAAAAACCCATTGAGAAATGTGAGAAAAAATATAGTAATCAGTTCCATAAGAGCAAAAGTAATAGGAATATCATAAGGAAACCTCATAAAATGCAAGCACTTACCTTTCTTTGTATCATCTTTTTTCCAGAAATCTTCTCCTCAAAGATTGACAAAAAACATTAATCTATATAATCTTTCTACTCTCTTAGTCCCATAGCACAATGGTTAGTGTAGCGGTCTCCAAAGCCGTAGATCTTGGTTCAATTCCAAGTGGGACTGCCAATACAATATACGAAAATCCCCTTCCAGTGATGGAGGGGGGATTTTTATGATATATTCAGGATTTTCTACATTTCTTGTCTATCGAGTTTTTCTGCAGCCTCTGGTGTTGATACAGTCTTTCCCATTAGGAACAAGTTAGTGATGGCTATAGCTACTATCCAGTATACAAACATTGCTAGAAATGTTGTCCACTCAATAATGCTTCCCTGAATCTGCGTGATACTAAATACCCGAAGAAACGGTGATGCAAAAGGATCGGTTATCTCATAGATAAAACGAGTGAATCAAGCGGCACTATTGGCATCTAATATCTTGAGGATAACTCGAAATATAAGTAACACCTCTACGATACCGAGAATATACCAGACGATCTGAGTACCACGATAGAGTGGTTTTGTGCTGGGAGAATTGTATGAGTCCATCTCTAAATAGGGTAAAATAATAGTTTCTAAAAGCCAATCTGCTGGATCAATATATATAGAAAATATGTTTCTACTAAGACAAAACAAAGACAGATCGATAATTGCAACCTCATCAGAAGTGACCCTATAGAGACTATATACCAGTATTAAGATATTTCTCCTCTTTTTCTCTTTCCGATGTGTTTGAGATCTTCTTGTGGTATCAGATTCTCAGGCATGATGCCTCTCCCTAGTAGAGCAGTTCTCGTCGCGTGACTACTACTGATGAGTTCTTCTTCGAGTGCTTCTTTTCACTGGATATCGTTCTTTCTGATATTGTGATCAGTCATCGCATAGATGAAGTCCTTGGCTCGAAGTTCTACCTCAGTATCGAAATCTGCAAGTGCCCGATTCTCTGGGATTCATCGTTTTTGCTTGAGTCACTTCACAGAGATAGTGCTGATTTCCAGATCATAGGGGGACCATTTTGTCGGAGGGGAAAAAATGGTTTGCTGGTATTTGCATGCTATTTTCGCAAGCGATTTTTGCCTTCTCGCTGACTCCAGAGAACTTTCTCCATTCGCGCTATATCCGAGTGCCTTCATGAGTGTCCGAGCACTCCAAAACTCGAATCCCGTCTCATCAGTCATCCGGATATCCTCGAATGTTCGCTGTACAATAGTGGTGATATCTGTCATATCAGTTGTATGTAAAAAATAGATCAAAATCTGAGGTGAGGGATGCAATTGGGAGGATGCTCTCAGTATTATGGTACTATAAATCCTTGATAATCTCTACGATATCAGCGAGGATATGGGATTCTGGAATAGGATTTTCCTGAAATACCATGAAGTATTTACATCTTCCTCAAGATAGATTTTCCCAAACTTTCCCAAGCTTCAGCTTATCTTTTGAATCACTATTATCCCTATCGTCTCACTTTGTTTCGATAGCGAGTATCTTCCCAGACTTCGTGACCACGATAAAATCTGGATATATCTCTAGACTTCCTCGACTGACTCCAGAGGGGACTCTCGAAAAAAAGAATGTCATCTATGTCAATGATGAATATATGGAGCGAGTATATGGACGTTCAGGAAAAACTTTAGTAGATATCTGTCGACGTGCTTCTATCGATTCGATAGAAGCACTCAGTAGATCATGAAATATTTCTCTCTGCTTTCATCTCGCACAAGTTCAAGAGGTATTTCTCGAACAAAAGAAACGTAAAGATTTCGTCGACTCGATCAAAAATGGAATGGTCACGGTAGGTGGTCTCGAATATATCTCAGCGACCGGGATAGCAGAGAGATATGGTGTATACTATGGGAGAGCTCAGACTTCCCTCTCTCAGATTTCACTACGACATATAGTGGGCCCGAATATTGCAAGAGGGAATTCGAAGTACTACCTCCTTTCTGATGTCGAAGAAAAACTCAGACCACTTCTCACTCTCTAAAAAATAATCCTTCAGAACATGAAGGATTATTTTTTAGGATTATATTTCTATTGGTACACGAGCGCATATCCGGCCTTCTGTATCTGCTCCACTGTAGAGCTGCTTCCTGCAGTGATAGTGACTTCTACGCCTCAGGATATATTCGAAGTACTCAGAGATACTCAGGAAAGATCAGAGAAGAGACTTGCGAATGAATACCCCTGAAGGTATCGCATAGTATTATAATCAGCACTACTCATGGTTACCTTTACACCATTTGAGATATAGGTGAGCGCTCGGTACATCTGATTCGTATTCGGGAAGAGAGAAGATCCAGTCCGATATGTCCTTGCTGCTTGTACATAGGAGTTATACTGAGGATAGGTCGTATAATATCCGTTATTAGTATTATTATAATAATACTGTCCATTGCTATAGTATCCTTGGGTGTTATTATAGTTTTGATTATAAGGAGATGGAGGAGGGTTGTAGTATCCTTGATTATTATGGTATGCTGGAGGCTGATTATAAGTATATCCATTTCCATTATAGTTCGTAGTAGTGCCAGTAATCAGAGTTTTCCATGTAGCATTTTGGAGGCTGGCTATAGTGTCGCTATCATAGCTGGTAGCTGTGATCTGAACTCCTCGAGTCGTATGTGAGACACTGAGCTCGACGCTACTCCCGAAACGAGTGAAGTACGAGAGCCACGAAGTATTCTTGATACAATTTTGGAGGATGTAATCATTTGAATCTATCGTCACGACCACTCCATTTATGAGTGTACCGATGCCGACACTCGCACTCGTATAGCTACTACATGTGAGGGTTGTGCTCGTAGTACCCTGGTACTGATAATTGGGGCTGACTATATAACTTGGAGTGATCGGGCGCCTCTTTCGTTCATAGATACGAGTAGCAGATACTTCCGGTGTTATAAGTATGAGGAGAAATACGAGAGCAGTAATACGCGTAAAAAGTGAATACATAGAGGAAATAATTAAGTAACGAAAATAGTTATATTTTTTTATATATAAAAGTCAATTTAAAAATTAAATATTAAAATTAGCAAGACCTATTTATATCATCTCATAAGAGGAAGTGTGATTTGTTCTCAAGAATCAAGAGAGAATTCTATAGTAGGGATGAGATAGTAGAGTCCAGTTTTCTCATTCCATAATTTTTGACGAGGAACGTATACAATTTTTTGAGTCAATATTTTTCTTCATTGGGAGACTGAAAGAAGCTTTTTTTCTATAACTCAGACTTTTTCAGTATTGACTTCATTTTTCGTAACACCACTTCATGAATGATTTTCTATTTCTTGTCCAGTCCAGGGCGTCGCTTTCATATATATATTCATAATACTTGGATATGTTATAGCAGAGTTTGACTCTAGTGACTGAGAGAGAGCCATGGAAGGAGATATGGCCATTGTACTATGAAAGTTATCTCTTGTTCCAGCTATGGGAAGGGATTCAGTCGATGATTCAGTGATATGATTGAACGATGATATCGCTTTCAGTTCTGATATATCAAGAGATGGTTCTCGAGAGTCAGAAGAGTCTGTACCCATGATATCATCTTGTATTTCAGAGACTTCTTTATCGATAGAGGATTTCTCTGCCTGGAAGGCACGAGGGCTTATCGATATTTTCACATTCGACGTTTCACTTCTTCATAGGAGCTCTCAAGTCGTATCTTCTCCTACGGATACATCTCAGGTGAATTTCTCTGCTTTTTCTTCTGAATACATCATACTCGATAGATTGACCTGAGACACTCAAGAAGAATATATCACTCATGGAGTAGATTCTATCCAAAGTGTATAGAGACCAAATGCTGCAACAAAACAAGTAGTGATTGCTCAAATACTCGATATGAATGTAAACCAATGGGTGCTAAATGAGAAGGAGAATGGGGATTTTTTTTGTGAGAGAAGGTTTTTTTTAAGGGATTTCTGGTACTCTGTATCAATTATTATTTTTGGGCGATGTCCTTCGAGGAGAGCAATGATCTTGGATACACTTTCTTGCCTCCCTTCATCAATGAGGGATTCGAGCGGAGCTAGGATGTCATTTTTCTTACCAGACATAAGCGATAAAGAGGAGAATAATACTGAGAGCTGAGATATTTGAGGTAATCTTCGTGAGTGTTCGAGAGACAATTTTTCGGATATTTATTTCTGTCTCTTGCGCGATCTTGGCGATCTCTTCATATGATAGGTCATCCCAGATACGCATCGTGATGATGGTACGTTCTTTTTCTGTAAGCGTTTTCATATATTTGAGTACTTCTTGGAGTTTTTCTTTTCGATCGAGAGCATCATCTTTCTCTTCTTCGTATCAGAGTTCCCATTCGATCTCTTCGAGTGAGTCGATACCGATTTCCTTTCGAGAAAAGTCTATCAAGGTTGTATAAGATATCTGGAATATCCAAGCATAGTACTCGCCTTCTGTTTCTCATCGGAATTTTTTGATATTTTTAAGTGCTTTTGTGAATACTTCACTGATGATATCTTCGGTCAGGGTTGTATCGAGGGTACGATGAAAAATATATCTATACACACGATTGTATGAGTCATCATAGAGAGCACCGAAGGAGCTCATATCTCAGATTTTTGCTTGCGCGAGAGTTTTGGGAAGCATGAGATACAATTATAAGACCATTATATAGAATTTTTGTGACAAAAAAAGAAAAAACACCTCTTTTCTTGCAAGAAGTGTTTTCGAGTTCTATGATATTAGTTTGCGAATAAGCTTTCTATCATGGCTTCGTCAGAATCAGACTCCATACGCTCTTCTACTATTTTTAGCATCATATCAAGTCGTATGAGCATGAGCTTAGATCATTTTTTTGATACTACTTCCATTTGATTTTTGATATTTTTCTGGAGTTTTTCGAGTGTTGCTGGAAGTTTTTCTGTAGGAACTCTATCGAGACGAAGGATAAAAATCTTGATAGCCCTATCTTGAGTCTGTGTTTTTTGGATTTGAGAAGTGTTTTTTGTTTCTTGATAGGATACACTTTCTTCTTTCCTCACTTCTTTTACGTATACCTCCTTTTTCTCAGTGGCAGGAATATTCGTTTTTAATACCCATTCCCATTTTTTATAGAGTTCCCAAAATTTTCCTGAGTCTGCGATCGTGCTTTCTGTGAACTCTGAGGTATCAGCTCCATATTTTGAGAGCTTATCGACATAGATCTTTCTTTCTGGAATTTCTTTGAGATTTTGCATCTTTTTGAGTGCTTCCCAAAATTGTCACTCACCTGTAAGTCTACCATCGAGGAGTTCCGATGTAAGAATGCTCAGATCATATCATCATTTTGCTTTATATTTTTGGTAATATTCGTAGCGCATCTTCGTGGATGCATCTTGTCCAGCGAGTTTTTTTTGTTCGTAGTAAGCATTATCTGATGAGATTGATTCTGCTAGGGCGGACTGACTCTGTATACTTGTGATAATAACAACAAAAAGAAATAGAAAGACAATTTTTTTCATATAATGAAAGGGTTATAACTATATAAGTATATCTATTATAGAAAATATTTCTTTTATGCAAAAAATGATATCTATACTTTTTGCTTTTATTGTCTTGTAATTATGATATTTTCATTAGTATGAAAGCCAATGAAATCTATAGCGATCATCTGAGCCGGAGCTGCAGGCCTCATGGCTGCTGCCACAATACTTGAAAATGGATGATGAGATTGTCATATCGATCTCTTCGAGAAAAACTTAAGTCCAGGAAAAAAAATCATCCTCTCATGAGGGGGGCGATGTAATGTGACGACCTCTATAGAAGATAAGGAAATCCTCGCTACGAAATATACTCGATGATGGGAATTCATCCGAAAAGCGATAGGGAAATTCTCTCCGAAAAAATGTTTTGAATGGTTCGGGTCTCATGGAGTACCACTCAAGATTCAAGATGATCTTCGGGTATTCCCTATTTCTGATGATGGAAGAGATATCGTATGAGTATTTCAAGATATATTTGCGAAATATCGCGATAAAGTATCACTCCACTATGGAGAAGGAGTGGATAAGGTTTCTATTGTTCCTGTCATTCCTACGGAGGCAGGAATCCAGAGTTTCTGAATGGATCCTGAGACAAGCCCAGGATGACAGAAATCTGGATTGCTTTGCACCCCAGGGTGACCTCTCTCCTCATTTCATTCAGATTCATCTTTTCCCTCGCAATGACAGAAACAATTTCTTATCACGACAACAAAATGAGAGCATGTATCTGATGTTCTTATTATTACAACATGAGGGAATGCTTATAGTCATACAGGCTCGACGGGAGATGGCTATGCTTTTGCTCGCGCTCTTGGACATACTGTGACACAACTTGGCCCTTCTCTATCGAGCTTCCTCACGAGAGAATTTTGGCTTCATTCGCTTTCGGGGTTGGCTTTTGAAGATGCAAAGATAGGAGCTCTCACATGACCCCTACTTCTCACACACTTTGGTATATCATGACCACTCACGTTTATGGTTTCGTCTCATCTGGCATTCGAGAAGATCGAGCAATGAACTCATAAAAATATCACTTTCACTCCCCTGTCATCCATGAGATTTGCTGATTGGGAAAGTTTCTTGAAAGACCAATTTCAGCTTCATCCGAAGAAATTTATCACGAGTATTCTTTCTGAAAAACTTCCACGAAGATTCGCAGAAGCATTTGTGAAGGAGTACTTCTCCCATATAGAAGCGACTTTCGTAGGATCGATCAGTCGCATGGATCGGGAGAAGATATCGAAACTTCTAGGTGAGTGAATCCCTCTCACGCTTCTCGAACGTCGACCAGGTGATGAATTCGTCACTGCTGGCGGAGTCAATACTGATGAACTCGATCCAGAGACGATGGAGTCCAAGATCCACAAAAATCTCTACTTTGCAGGAGAAGTGCTAAATGTGGATGGATATACAGGAGGATTCTCACTTCAGATATGCTGGTCGAGTGGATATGTGGCAGGAAAGTCAATTTTACCTTAAGGATTTGCATCGATATTTCTGATATTGTCATTTCAAAAGAATCATTCGTATTGAGTTCAGAGTAGAATAGACATTTCTCATACTTCATTAGGAATCAGTATTCATTCTCACTTTTTTTCTACTAATATGTTGGGTGGATTGATAAGTTGTATTTTTGTAATTCACTTTAGTACTCCCATAACTGCCTCAAATTCCGCGAGTACTTTATCACTAATCATTCGTCATTTCACTTGTGCAAAGGCACGATAAGTAATAGGAGATCATCAAATCACAACTTGATTAAATCGATCTTTTTCAGCTCCGTCTATCAAATGAACAAGTGAATTTATATTTTGTCTTACAAAAGCTGATAGATCTGAATTATTGAGTCAAGGCTCATTTTGAGAAATATCTGAAAATCGTGGAATATATAAACTTCATTTTTTTGGGCCACGTTTTTGTATAGTCGTGAACATCCTTCTAGTTGAGAATCAATCTGCACCATCGACAATGAGTAAGTTCATGATAAAAATATTATATTAATCATAATATAATATTTTTATCACTTATGTCAATATTTACTCAAATAATCCCTTCTTCCCCTCCACTTCTTCTTTAAGGATTTTTGCTTTCTCTTTTCCTGAGTGGATGATATCAGCATCGATTTTGAGTCGATCTCATTTTAGTTTTTCAGGATAGTCGAACTGTGAGAGGACATACTTTATCGCATTGATGCGAGAAGCTTCTTTATCATCACTATTTACTATCGTCCAAGGTGCCCAATCAGTATGTGTGCGAGAGAGATTTTCATATTCAGCGATGGTATATCGATCCCAGAGTTTTTGGGAAAATTGGTCTATAGGAGAGAGCTTAAATTGTTTGAGTGGATTGGTACGACGTTCTTCGAAGCGAGCTGCTTGCTCAGCTTTTGATACAGAAAAATAAAATTTGATGATTTTGATTCCTGCAGACTT
>JAYWFD010000119.1:0-3798 GCA_043778965.1 Candidatus Altimarinota bacterium | reverse complement strand
ATTTGCCTGGAAGTCAGTATAAGTTGGCGTAGGGGGCAGTGTCACGATATCAGCAGGCGCTATGGTGAAGCTATCAGAGATACTTACTTGTCATCATGTGCCTATAGCAGTAAAGTCACATGCATATGTTCCAGACCAACCCTCCTTCGCCAGAGTTTCCCATGTGCTCGTATACATAGATTGACTTGGACTTAGGGGTACTCGTTTATTTGCTACGGGACCATTTCCTACACAGTAGTATGAGAGATTTGTTGCATTTGTCTTTATAGTCAAGTTCATAGTTTGGCCTTTTGTGAGATATTTCGGAGTTCGAAATAGTTCAAGTATCGGCTTCGCTGTAACTGGAGGTAAAGTATTTGGACTTCTCAGTGTAATACTTATACGTGAACCAGATGGGCTCCCTCCAGGAGAAATTCCCGTGCTTGGAGGGGTACTCGATAGTATATATGTATATGTTCCAGGAATGACAACAGTACTAGAAGCAGGATCTGAGAAAGATAAATTCCATCCTCCTCATGTAGAAGGTATGCCAGCAGATAGGGTGAGTGGGCTTCATTCTCGTGAGAGGTAGACCATAGACCCAGCCTTTCCTGTTCATTTCAGTGTGACAGAGTTTCACTGTTCGATGATGATCTCTCATCAAGTATATTGGATGACTCTATCTCAGATAATTATCTGAGTGAGTACTGGTGAGGATATACATTTGGCAGAAAGCCACTGGCAAGTCAGAGGGTCTCTTTCCATAGGAGTACCATCGATACAAACGGGTACAGTTCCAGGATTGCTACAAGTTGTTGTTGTGCTCGCAAAAACTATTTTTTCATCTTGATTATCCAGCGTAGTATATTGATATCCTCCAAGTGAACTTTTCCAAGTAAGAGCAGTTCATTTTGATCCATATACAGGGACAGAACAAGAATATTGACCAGAACAAGAGAATACTATATCGCCTATACTTGTATAACAAGATTGACTAGAACTTGACCCTGTGAAATAACAATTAACTATCTCCTGGGCAGGTTCTAATGGAGTCACTCTAGGAGAAGAATTTATACTATAAATAAGGAAATCTTTCGTTGATTCCGTAGAGGTTTCACAACTAATTATTATAGAAGAGATCTTGCCATAGAGTACACCCCCTATCTGAGATGCTACTGAAGAAGTAGGTATGCCCATATAGAAATTTGGGAGATCAGCTCTATTTACTATTTTTGAGTTATTCGAGAATGATATACCAGTATCTGTCTTATAGTTTGGATTCACTGTACATTGTGCTTTCATGGAAGAAAGTGTCATGTTTAGTATAGAGGTTGTCCATGGTATAGCGATATTTTTAGTTACCTGCTCAGGGAGATAGTAGTTTTTTGATATATTTTTATAGAGATCATCCATGAAAACTGTATCCCCATTTCCGGTTTTAAGAGTCACCTTACTAGTAATGACAGGAGGAAGTGGATCTATAGGATTGAGTCATCTGCATTGGTCAGGGAGCCACTGACAAGTATTCATATTACGAGGCATGACGGTTCTATCAGCACACATTCGAGCTTCCATAGTACAAGCTATAGGACTCACTGTTCCTGCTGTAGCACATACTTTACCATTCCAGGTAGTACCACTTATGCACTTTGCACTCGTGATGGCTCGGGCTACAAGTCTTGTTCATTCGAAGAGGTTGAGATTATTACTTTCACCATATGATATATAGTTCGCAGCATCTCCCGTGATATGGGTACTTACAGTATATGCAGGAGTAGTGCTACCAGGTATAGTTGTATAATTATCTGGTGTGAGGAGATTTTGCGTAGTTAATCATCGATTGAGGTTTGTGACATTGAAAGTTCTTCATACATAGGTACTCACGTAAAGAGTTGACGGACACATACTCTGACCCGCAGGAATAGTACAGTTATTTGCTTGGAAATTGATATAAGTATCAGCAGCAATGGATAATGCTAAAACTTGTGATCATAAAAAAAACAATACAAGAGATCCAAAAAATATATACATGCTTACCCTGAGAGAAGAGAAGGACATAAAGAAAATGATTAAAAAAATAATTCTTCATCATTATAAGCTCTTCACGTAAAGCATCAACATATTTTGTATTGCGATACGAGAAGAATATTTTCTTATATAGTATACAAATAGTATTCATTTTTTATAAGTCTCTGTATAGCTCATCCAGGGTACTTCTTGGAATAAACATATACACCTTACTGAGAGTGAAAAATGAATCGAGCTTTTCTAAGAAATTACATTAAATCATTGTATTTACTCGGGATGGTATTGCATTTCGGTTGAAAATATATACAGTGGGGTTGTTTTATCATTTATCATTTTAGACTATGACACCTGGATTTATCATAGGACTCTTAGTATTTCTTGCTTTTCTCGTTCCGACATTTATCCGGAAGATTAGCCAAGGAGAAGTTTGACTCAAGGAAAGACTCTGAAAATTTGTTGGAGTAGAAAATCCTGGTATTTTGTTCCTCATCCCTGGTATCCACTCTCTTCGAAAAGTCGATATACGAGAACAAGTCGTCACGGTTCCAGAACAACAGATCATCACTCGGGACAATGTAGGTATGGCAGTAGACGGAGTCATCTATGTGCAGATCATCGATCCGTACCAGGCGACATATGATATCAATAATGTCTTCATGGCGGTCGTGAATCTCGCACAGACGAATCTTCGTAGTGTACTCGGTACTATGAGTCTCGATGAGACACTCTCGAATCGTGAAGCGATCAATATCCGCCTTCTCGAATCGCTCGATCGTGAAACAGGAAAATGGGGTATCAAGGTGCTCCGTGTCGAGATCAAGCGTCTCGATCCACCCGATGATATCCAGAATGCTATGAGTAAGCAGATGAAAGCAGAGCGTGAGAAACGTGCTCAGATCCTAGAGGCAGAGGGATATAAAGTTGCACTTATCACGAAATCGGAGTGAGATAAGCAATCACAGATCCTCCAGGCAGAAGGAGAAAAGGAATCACAGATCCTTCAAGCACAGTGACAAGCAAATGCTATCGTCGCTGTCGCTGAAGCAAAAGCACGATCACTCGAACTCGAGTCCAATGCTGCAGCAGAGTTCTTCAAGTGAGCAGCAGTCACAAAAGAACAACTGAGAGTTATAGAATGAGCTCTCGGACAAAATACAAAGTATATCCTTGATAGTGATATACTCGCTGGAGTATCGAAGATTTTCTGAGGAGCGAAATAATCTTTAATCATAAATTTATGCCTGATATACTTCTTTTTTGGATAGGTCTCCTTGTAGGGTTTATCATCATCGAGTTCTTCACGGCAACATTCTATGGATTTGCTCTCTCTCTTGCTGCTGCAGTTGTGTGACTCTATGTATATTTTTCTGGGGATATCGATTTTGAAATACTCCATGCAGTTCTCTTTGTGATCGCGAGTGCTGTATTCGCCTTCTTCCTTCCCAAGTTTCTCGTATCAGGGAGTCCAAACATACCTCAGGGGAGTGATCGATATATCGGAGAAAGAAGAACAGCGAAAAAGTCAAGAGGAGATCTCAAAATATCACTCGATGGAGTGGAATATCTCATCGAATCTTTGGATGATATAGTATCTTGAGATAAAGTGGAAATACTATGACATAAGGGAGCTTCTATGAAGGTAATAAAGATAGTAGATAAAAAATAGTATATAATAATATTTTTGATGCGTAAGATCGATCAGAGAAAAGTAAACATCCTGAAGCTTATCGTCGAAGAATATATAAAGACAGGGGAGATCACGGGATCGAAATCTCTCCTGTCGAAGCATGA
>JAYWFD010000118.1:0-3800 GCA_043778965.1 Candidatus Altimarinota bacterium | reverse complement strand
TAACTCAATTACTTACTCATGGATAATTATAAGTTTCTCTCACTTCTCGCTGCTACTCCACTTTCCGCTGAAGAGAGACATAATCTTGGTGTGATTTTTAGTGCACTTACGCCGAGTAGGCAACTCGATATCATCGATAATTGGGCACGATACCTCGATAAGATTCTTATCATACAGAATATGGCAGAATCCGAAAGGAAGTTCCAGATAGAAGAGACGTTCGGTAGGATCAACCGTCTCATCGATGAAGCCTATATACGAGATCAAGAAAAGAAAGCATTCCAGAAAATAGAAAAACAAGAAAAAGATGCTCAAATGGTAGCCTCTATAGAGTACGATCAACGTCGCATGCTCGATAAAATAAAAAATATGGAAAAATCCCAAGAGCTCGCTCGCGAGAAACTCACTGATCCTCTCTCATTTATCTAAATAAAATATGGAACTCACTCTTCTCGAACAACATATTCCAAATTGGAAAAGATTCTGCGATATGTACCATCCAAAAAAAGATTTTCAAGATGCTTTTCTCGAACGATTTTCTATCATCGAAGATGAGGAATTGCGTGAAAATGTCGGAAAACGCATAAATGTCGAACTCGGAATACTCCTTCTTCATCATGGAGAAGTCAGTAGTATATCCTATAAAAAGATCATCCATCTCTTTAAGGAAGAGGCTAGATCATCTTAATATTTAAGCTATATAAATCATAAAAAAATACTTACAGGCTTACTGTAAGTATTTTTTTATGATTAGATATTTTTGAATAGTTTGTATATCGTAGGAGGAAGGACTTGGTAGTCTCATCGTTCATTGATATATTTTCCTGATATATCTATAAGGAAGTTCACCATTGGGGATACGATATTCATATTGAGTGTATACTCTCCAGTATTTCATACTTTCTTCCCTGTCAGAGAGCCCACATTATTACCATCCCACACGATTATGAGTTTCGTATTGGACCCATCGAATGCGAGATCTCATCGAATAGCGAGTTCAAAAGATGAACTCGAGTCATATGAATTACGAGCTTTGTTCTTTATGAGCATATCAAGCTTATCCTTCTTCCAGTCAAATAAAAATGTCATAGATTTATCACGAATATCCATAAAGAAGGTATGCTTCGCCAAAGAGATATTCATATCGAGTCTACCATTTTTTTTAGAAATAGTTTTTACATTTACATCAAGTGTACGAGCACCATTTCTATCGGTAAGAGTGATATAGTTATTTTTAGAATTTTTCTTATCAGAAATACGTATCACTCAAGCATCAGCAGTCTTGGTATATGTTATAATATCTGTAGCCTTTTTCGGCATCTTCCAACCGAGAGACTTTATGGTATCTCTATTGGGGCTTAGGGCATATACATCTCCTGTCTTTGATATAACTCGGAGAAGTGGTTTTTGTTCGAGAATATCAAGTGCTCTCATTATACTATTTTGCGTGAGAAGAGTATCTATATCTCATACTGAGCGAGTAGATCATGGGATCTTATACATTGTACCCACATATTCCTGTAGAGAGATAAGCGCAAGGTCGAATCACTGTTTCATCGTACCATTTCCATGGCTACGCCCATCCAAGCGAGAAAGCTTCAAATAAGCTGATCCATCTGCCATGATGATAGCCTTAGCATCAAAATTCACTGTAGCATAGAAACCATAAGGCATTTTCTTATAGTTATATGTCTCTTCATTATATGAGTCATAGTCCAAATCAGATCCGTGGATCTCGAACTCCATAACTCCACGATACGATACTTCTATATTTTTTGTCTTTGCATCGTACATCGTCTGGTACTCTTCTACCTGAAGATTCACACTTCCTGAAGCTTCTGATGTATTGATTTTCGTCTTGAGCGACATAGTCCCTGATTGTTTGACTCACTGTATAAGATCTATATCGAGCGTACTTCGTATATCACGGATCCATCATTTTTGTAGTGCAAATATCTGTTCTTCAGCATCAGGATATTTAGACGCGGCTGAAGCGGATGAAAGACTTATGAAAGTGAACAAAATCACGAAAAACGTAAGGATAATTTTTTTCATAAAAAATTGTAAAGAATTATATACATCATAGTATATGAACTGATATGATCTTATCAAATAAATTTATTTATTGAAATATCTATTCATACGGATTCATATGGGGATGATCGCCTCGTATCCAGTGTTCTATGATAAATCCATCACGTATATCTTGTCAAGATTTCGTAAAATCTTCTTCAAAGTATGGAAAAGCAGCATCTCATTCTGGCTCCAGATCAATAACAGAAAGGATGACTTCATCTGTCTTTCCATTTTGGAAAAACTCTTCGTATATTTGAGAACCTCAGCAGACATATGCTTTTTCTATTTTTTTTGAGAGAAGATACGTTTCCAAGGCATCAATCGAATGAAAGACTGTCACCCCATCATGAGAAAAATCCCCTCGTGTCAAAACAATATTTTCTCTTCATGGAAGTACTCGTCCGATAGACTCAAAAGTCTTCCGTCACATAATAATAGGATATCCTTCTGTAGTAGATTTAAAATGTTTAAAATCTTCTGGTATATGCCAGGGAATCTTTCCTGCATTTCCGATGATACGATTGCGAGCCATAGCAGCGATGGCGATATATTTCATTTGCATGAGAAAAAGTATAGTTTTTTTCAGAAAGAATGCAAAGTTATCAGAAAATAAGAAAAAACTATTGACTCACTCTATTTAATCACTATAAAGATTAAGATAGGTCTCGCATACTAAGTAAAGGCATATGAGTATCGCTGGGTGCAAATGTCCGGCTCGGTTAAATTCGAGAAAAAATGTGCACAGAGGCCTATCACCAATACACTGATACGAGACTCTCTCGAGGCTCGAATCAGAACAACAAAAAAGCCCCGCTCACACGAGGGCTGCTTTCTATTTATCGTTCATCTCTTCTATCCACTCTTCCATCACTTCCCTATCCTTCTGAATTTGCTCTTTAAGTTCTATAAGGTTGGCAAATTTCCGATTCTCTCGAATCTTAAATAGCGGTTCTACTGAGATCATCTCACCATAGATATCGGCATCAAATCAGAAAAAATGTGCCTCAAATAGCTCAAGATCTCGTAGATACACTCATATACCGTATAGAGTCTCTCCTCATACAATAGCTGACAGTCAGTATGTGCCTGTCTCTAGTTCTGTACAATTACATGGAAGTGATATATTTGCCGTCGGAAATCCGATAGTGCGACCGAGTTTTTTGCCTTCGATGACGATACCTGAAATCATGAGATAATAATAAAAATAAATAAGCCGACCAACTAATCCATAAGTATACTATCACTCTTCTTGCTCAAATGAGTCACTATATACATAGAAAGTATGAGTATAGTCATCGCTATATACTGACTCATGGAGAAAATCGTATCGTACATAAAATAGTCGACAATCACTGCAACTATAGGCCATGTAAGTTCTAATATAGCCGAAACATGGACTAGAGTCGATTTGAGTCCGCGATAGTAGATATACATAGCGACAAGTCATGTCGAGCAAGCTATGGCGATGAGATAAAGCCACTCCATCATATTTGGAAGACGAAATGTCGAGCTCCAATCTGGTATAGCTATCAATCCAACGGCGATGATACTTGTCGTGATACCAAAACGGAGCATAGTGATAACTTCTGGATGATGATTCTTAAGAAGATATTTCGATATATTCGTAGATGAGCCCCATGCTGCAGCAGCTCAGAGAGCATAGAGCGCAGCAAGTATCTGCTTCTGTCCATCAGGAGTCTGAGATACTCCATCAGGAAAAGTGA
>JAYWFD010000117.1:0-3803 GCA_043778965.1 Candidatus Altimarinota bacterium | reverse complement strand
TCAGAAAACATAACTCCTCATTCGATATCTTCTACCAAATACTTGATGAGTTTATGAGCAGAGAGAAATGGTGTTGATTAAGTTAAAATACTATAATCATGCTTTATCTATACATTCAATGACAAGATCTACACCTGATATAATATCATCAGCATCACTTGCAAGATATACTCTTACGCTCTCATATACCCCTGTACCTCGTATTTTTTCTTCCACCAAGGCTCTTGCTACAATTTCTACAAAATTTTTCAGTCAATAATGAATATCAGCCTGGAATTCTTCTAGCAATCTCTGATGTTTATCGCTCACACTCGATTTCCTAAGACCATTTCTCTCAGAAATTTCATCTCACCAATTTGAAGAAAGTCTTTCTGCCTCCGTATCATGAAGTTTACCATAGGAATGATACATTCTCTGGGTAAGATACCAATTTTGTAGTCTTTGGATGGAGGAGTGACTCAGTCATGCATATCGAACAAGCTCATCTATCTTAAAATCTTTATCGTAAATAGCACGAAGAGAACTTGTAAGAAGTGCGAGTGATCGATTATCAGAATTATCTTGAAGTAGGGTATTTGCCAGAGTTCAAGCTCACTCATTTGTACGGGGTGTATGTGCGTGCATTGTATATTTTTATTTATTTTTTGTATTTTATCACAATTTGTCAATTAATTCAAATTTTTAGGAAAAACTAAACAACGACCTCCTGTCTTTCCATACCCTCCACTCCAAATGTCCTTTTAAATAACTCGACTCGATCTACTGATCACATTGCTTTATTGGGATTATCAGAAAGTTTCACATACGAAACCCAAGCATTTTTATCAGCCCTCCATACCGCATCAGGCTTGATCACGATCGACATAGAACCAAATGGTCCATAATTTTCCCTTTCTTTCGGAAGAGTTCCTTTCGTATTATTCGAGAGTTCTGTCCCCCACCCATTCGTCAGAGTTTCCATAACTCCATGGAACTTATCGATTACTCATTTGATAATATCGAATGTCAGTCCGTCACTTGGGAGAGCGATCTTGGTCTTTGGATCGATATTCCATTTTCAGAGGAAGTCGACATATTCTGGGATAGCATCATGTGGATCCTTCGAGTCGATACGACATCCCTGTTTCATCGCGATATCTTCTGGACAATTCGCGAAATAAAAACTTGAACCATATGTATCAGGAAGAAGGATACCCAGCTCAGGATAATGAACTTGCCATTGCTTATCAACCTCATACATCTTAGCAATTAAAGTTTATAAAGAAATAGAGAAAATACGTTCCGTCAAAACTTTTTTAAAAATAGGCTCACTTTCGTGAACTTATTGGGGTTTTTTATTTCTAACCTCGTGAATTAAGTCGAGCTTCAAGGTGATGTTTTTGTCCAAGACGATGCATCGCTGTATACTTGAGAAGCTCATATTCGAGTTCGATCAATCTTTTTGGGTCAATATTTACTCCATTTTCTTCTCTATATGACTTCATCATAAGTTCAGCCTCCTTCTTCTGAGATTCTATATATTCGAGATCTGTGAGGTTATCTCCATTCTCTATAACATCAGCTACTATCACGCAAGATTCTGGTGATATGTTGATCACCCCTCACCCACTTACATATTCTGCATGTGTCTGGGATCATACACGATCCGTGAAATCGATCAACATGACTCCAGGACGGATCGCAGCAAGTATAGGCTCATGACCGGGAAGTACTGTGATCTCACCCATTTCTGTCATGAGGGTGATACGATTAAAGCTCTCTATTGAGAGGATATTTCAAGATGCCGAGGTGATTTGGAGATTCATATATTATAAAGATTTAGAATGAATAAGAGTTATAGACAATAAAATTTAGAGAAGCATATAACTCATAGTATTTGTATCCAATTTCCTTATTTCGTTGACTCCTTATCGAATGCTACTTTCACATCATCGATAGAACCCTTATACATGAAGAATCTCTCTGGAATATGATCGACTTCTCCTTCGATAATCTCCTTAAATCCACGAACGGTATCTTCGAGTCTCGCATAGACTCCAGGAGTTCCAGTGAATTGCTCTGCTACGAAGAATGGCTGAGAGAAAAATCTCTGAATCTTACGAGCACGGGCAACTGTGAGCTTATCTTCTTCGGAAAGCTCATCCATACCGAGTATGGCGATGATATCTTGGAGTTCCTTATATCTCTGGAGGATCTTCTGACAACTTCGAGCCACAGTATAGTGCTCTTCCCCGACGATCTTCGGAGTGAGAACCGTAGAGGTAGAATCGAGTGGATCTACTGCTGGATAGATACCAAGTTCAGCAATCTGACGAGAGAGTGTCACCGTCGAGTCGAGGTGGGCAAAAGTATTCGCTGGAGCTGGATCAGTCAGATCATCTGCTGGCACATATACTGCTTGTACTGCTGTGATAGATCCATTTTTCGTGGAAGCGATACGCTCTTGGAGAGCACCCATATCGGTCGCGAGAGTCGGCTGATATCCTACTGCTGATGGGATACGTCCGAGGAGTGCTGATATCTCAGACCCCGCTTGTGTAAATCGAAATATATTGTCCACGAAGAGGAGAACATCTCTCTTTTCGACATCACGGAAGTACTCAGCCATAGTCAGTCCCGTAAGAGCAACACGAGCACGGGGTCCTGGAGCTTCATTCATCTGTCCGAATACCATAGCAGTTTTATCGATCACTCCACTATCTTTCATCTCATGATAGAGATCATTTCCTTCACGAGTACGCTCACCGACTCATGCGACGACAGAGTATCCACCATGTTCAGATGCGATATTATGGATGAGCTCTTGCATGATCACTGTCTTTCCTACACCCGCACCTCCGAAGAGTCCCACTTTTCATCCTTTTAGCATCGGACATATAAGATCGACAACCTTGATCCCTGTTTCAAATAGTTCTGTCTTCGTAGAGAGCTCTTCGAACTTCGGTGATGCACGATGGATAGGGAGTTTCATCTCAGTCTTCGGAGCATCCATCTCATCGATCGGATCACCAAGAACGTTAAACATCCGCCCCAGTACACCATCACCTACAGGTACAGAGATAGGAGCACCTGTAGCGATGACGGAAAGTCCTCGCTTCACTCCATCGACTGGATTCATAGCGATAGTACGCACGACACTGTCTCAGAGTTGTTGTTGTACTTCGAGGACGAGCTTATGGGGAGCACCCTGCACTTCGAGTGCCTCGTATATACCAGGAATATACCCAGGTGAAAATTCGACGTCGATGACCACTCCGATGATTTTGGTGATGATTCCTGTGTGAGCCATAAAAGAGTATTTTAGAAATGTAGGAGCTTCAGAGAGAAACAGTATATGCTTAGCTCTAAATAACGGGCGGATTATATGAAAAATCCTCTAGAATGCAAACTGAAATTCAAGAAATTTCCTAAGAATATACAAAAAAATCCCCTCTTGTGAAGAGGGGATTTTTTATGAGACTAGTAGAAAGCTTCAACGATAGCGGCAGCAGCCTTACCGCGACTTATGGTAGAAGATTGACGAGCTACAGTATCAGCATTTGCAGTTCACTTGATAGCAGCGATGAGCTTGTCAGCTTCACCCTGAGTGACGATATCATCTGGACGGAAATTAAGATTTCGTACATTGACCCAACCCTTTGATATACCGAAGTTTACATACGAGTAGAGGCTATGAGTCTTCGGAAGATCGAGGAACTTTTTCTTTATAGTACTTAAACTTGATTAAGATAATATATTGTATATACTATGAAGTAGTCTTACTTACATAGCCATGCCCATATGAAACGAAGAGTCTATAAACA
>JAYWFD010000116.1:0-3891 GCA_043778965.1 Candidatus Altimarinota bacterium | reverse complement strand
GAGCGAGTAATGGGACTCGAACCCACAACGGCCGCCATGGCAAGGCGGTACTCTAGCCAATTGAGCTATACTCGCACGAATTGAATTGTATAGATTTTCGGAAAAAATCAAACTTTTTTGTCCTTGAATTCGTGTTGCTCAGAGTATAAAAAATTTCCTAAGTAAAGCCTATGCTGAAAGGGAAAGTCCCCATTTTCATAGCACCTCTAGATTTCTTCAGCATCAGTCACTCATGGCACGTATCAGAAATTTCCCATGACGGTAATGACAGTTATTTCTCAAGAAAATCCTGCGATTCGGAGCTTCTCTGCTATGGCATTTACTGTAGCTCCGGTAGTAAAATTATCATCGATTATCACTATATGTTTCAGTGTTCAGATGTATTTCGGTATATTTACTTGTATTGAGGCACGAGCATTGATGAATCGATCTTTTCAGTGTAACTCTTTTTGTGGGCGAAAATCTTTATCTTTAATTTTTTCAGCGGGAATAACAGATGTGATACCTCCAAACTGATCAAAAAATACATCCCGAAACTGTACTTTCCTCGGAAGTGTCGGAGGGGTTAGGAGTATGCCATCTACTCATTTATTGAGGAAGAATTTTTGTATCCGTAAAATTGTTTTATCGATTGCAGAAATGAGAAGCTTTTTATCTTGAAGAGACTTTCCATGATAGAGTTCAGCTCACGCACGAAGCTTTCCCCAATGTCAGAGTTTATTGATCTCACAAAAATATACACGATCCACAAAACAATTTTCATCATATTTTTCCAGATTATATCTAATACTCTCAGTTCCATCGAAAAATCCATTTTTCCTTCTCTTTTGTTCCTCATCGAAATACGCAGACAAAAAAGCATGAAGTCGGCGAGAAAAAAGATCTTCTGATGGTGGATTTCATTGATTCTCTTTTTTTATGATCTCATATATCGCATCGATACCATTCCTCCATTCTCCATCTGGTAAAAGTATAAGGAGAATATCTCGGAGAAGTGACTCAATATCGAGATGATCAGTATTCTTGTATGTATCTTCTAAGTCATGTCTTATCGCATCAAGAATAGGTATGATGTCAAATGGTACGACAAAAGTGATTTTTATAAAATATCGTGTTGCTCGGCTTTTTCAATGCACCTCAATCTTATTCTCTTTCACTAATTCTCGCATATGATAAAATATCGCGACAGGAGTTACGTGAAATTGTTTTGCGATGACTGTACTAGAAGATCCTGGATTTTTCCTTATATAATCGAGAATCTTCTCTGATGTAAGAAAAGTATTTTTCATTAAATGCTTAATGAAATTATATTAAGTGCTTAATGGAATTATAAGTCTTTCTTTAGAGAAAAGCAAATTATTCTTCCTGGATTTACTTTCCTTTGCTATTTTTCGCATCGTCACTATAATTTGACTGCAAGTATTCCTCTCGCCCATCCGAACAAGGTCGTGAAAATATAGTTTTGTTTGGAGAGACGAGCGAATATTGCACTCTATTTTTTCATCTACTTTCTATGATCATCTGACTCAAAGACCGTCTCGCCCTCGAACGAGCCGTTGTCGAAAAAACCTACCCTATAGCAGGGAAAAATATCACTCTCGAATCGGGTCGTCTCGCACTCTTCGCGACAGGCTCTATCGTCATCAAGGACGAGGATGGGAATTTCCTTCTGACGACCACTGGTATCGGAAATCCGAAAGACGGAGACTTCTTCCCGCTTACCGTAGAATTCCAGGAGAAATACTATGCCAATGGAAAAATCGGTGGAAATCGCTTCATGAAGCGTGAAGGTCGTCCAAGTGAGGCAAGCATCCTCAATAGTCGCATGATCGACCGTCCGATCCGTCCCATGTTCCCGAAAAATACCCGTACCGATACACAGATCATCTCGACGATTATGTCCTCTTCTGGACTTTCAGATTTCGGATGGTACGGTGTCACCGGTGCAAGTCTCTCTGTGATGCTTGCTGGAGTGAAAGAGTTCGAAGGACCAGTCGCAGCAGTACGTATCGCAAGTGACGAAGTAGGAAACTTCATCTTCGATCCGACATTCGATCAGATCGCAGCAGCGCACCTCGACCTTACGGTTGCTGGTACGATCGATGCTATAACTATGGTCGAGAGTCAGTGAAATGAAGTATCTAATGATCTCATGGTGAAGGCATTCGAATATGCTCACTCGATTATCAAAGATCTCTGTAAAGCTCAGAAGGATTTTCTCGCAGAGTATACGAAATCTTATATCCTTCCTGCAACTAAAATTACCATCATTGATACAGATACTGAGGTAATAACGAAAGTGAAAGATCTCGTAACGGAAGAAGAAATACAAGCTCTCTACAATCTCGGAAAGATCGAATTCCATGATGCGATGCATGATCTCGTAGAGTCTATAGCAGTGAAGGTCGGATATGATAAAGAATCCAATACTCCAAAGATGGGAGATATCGCTGACTCTGTAAAAAAAGTCATCTCCGAACACATGAGAAAGACCGTGATCGAGACCCATACTCGTCTCGATGGTCGCAAGTGTGACGAAGTCCGCCCTGTTCGTGCGACAGCACCAATTTTGCCAAGAACTCACGGATCTGCCCTCTTCGAGCGCGGAGTGACGCAAGTCCTCTCGATCACGACTCTCGGTGGACCATCTGATATCCAGCTCATCGATGACATGTATGAGGAAGATACCAAGAGATATATCCATCACTACAACTTCCCTCCATTCTCTGTCGGTGAAGTGAAGCCACTTCGTGGTGTCGGACGTCGTGAAGTCGGACATGGTCGTCTCGCCGAGAAGGCTCTTGAACCAGTACTTCCCTCTCAGGTAGATTTCCCATATATGATCCGTGTCGTATCTGAGACCACTACATGCAATGGATCGAGCTCGATGGCATCTGTCTGTGGATCGACGATGTCGCTCATGGACGCAGGTGTACCGATTCGAGCTATGGTTGCCGGAGTCGCGATGGGGATGATCTACGATGAAGCAACTGGAAAGTATGAGATCCTTGCAGATATCCAAGCCCAGGAAGACTTCCTCGGTGATATGGACTTCAAAGTAGCTCGTACGGAAAAAGGAATCACTGCACTTCAGATGGACTGTAAGATTGCCGGACTCTCTATGACAATCATCAAGGAGGTATTCGAAAAATCGGTCGACGCGACAAGATATATCATGACTGAGATGAAGAAGTGCCTCTCTGCACCTCGTGCTGAGCTTTCTCCATTTGCTCCATTTCTTCTTGTGGTCTTCGTTCCAGAAGAGAAGATGCGTGAAGTCATCGGAAAAGGTGGTGAGACGATCCAGCGTATCGAGAAGGACTATGGTGTCGAAGTGAATCTTGAAGATGATGGCCAGTGTACGATAACCGCGAAGACCCAGGAAGCTGGGAAAGCAGCACTCGAATTTATTAAAGGGATACTTAAAGATATCGAAGTCGGTGATATCTATGAGGGCAAGATCGTGAAGATCCTCGATACAGTCGGTGCTATCGTCGAGATCAGCAAAGGAAAGGAAGGGATGATCCATATATCGAAATTCGGGGTGAAAGAACGTATCGCCAATGTCAATGATGTCGCAAAAGAAGGTGAGATCGTAAAAGTGAAGGTCTACTCTGTCGATAAGGAAAAAGGTCGAATTTGACTCGAGAAAATCGTTGCGGAATCTTCAACTCCAACTCAAACCTCAAATGAGGCGGTCGAGACAGTAAGTTGGGAAGGATAAATTAATCTAATAATAAATTATACTTTATATGTGAACTCCTTTAACTCCAGGTTCTGATAATGAAATACATAGGGTCTAGACTAGCAAACATTATTTCTTATAATGCTTGCGTATGATTAAATTCAGTAAACTTTCTTCTTACAAGATATGAAAAATTTTTTACTATT
>JAYWFD010000115.1:0-3969 GCA_043778965.1 Candidatus Altimarinota bacterium | reverse complement strand
CTTCTCGATATTATCTGAAACAAATTTCTTTCGGGCTTCAATTTCTGCCTTTCTCTTCTCTATTTCTTGTCTCTTTTTTTCTCGTCATTCTTTTGTTTGGGACGGACTCATAAGCGGGATTTTTTTAATCAACGATAAGATCAAATCAGATAGGACTCAAAGATTGTATAGCCGGATTAAATTCTATAATTGTTGGGTATTGCGCATACTCACTTGAAAGTGAAGTAAACTTTTGTATGAGATTGCCGTTTATACTTGTACATATGCCACCAATACACGTTTCTCAACCGATTATCTTCGCACTACCAAATGGTTCACCATTAGTGATATAATATCGTCTCAAATAGTTGAGATCATATTTTTGTGAATCTGCAACTGAAATACAGACTACATTGAGTAGATTAGGACATTTTGGTGGACTCTGACGAGACCCACCAATCGTATTCTCACTGACGATTGTTCCAAATATATGAAGTTGATTTTTTAAATCAGCGATAGTTGCATTTGATCATAAGATTCATTTTGCTGTAGTATAACTCATGACACTTCCATCAACTATATACGTTCCTACTACGTTTGTCACACTCGGATCAATATAGAGATTTCATCCATTTCCATTCGCATCTTTTTGGATGACAACCCCAAGGATACTCGGCTTACTTGGATCATAGTACATATCACTCTGAATATAGAGATTTGCACCCCGAACGACCAGTGTACGGACTCAGGATATCATAGAAGCTGTAAGATCTATATTCCCCCCTACTTTCTCGATCAAGATGATAGATTTATCTGCTGATTGACTGATTATAGCTCCTGAAGCTGCGAGTCCGACTCAGGGTAGATTCGAAAGATCGATTAGGTTTGATTGTATCGAATCTAGTGTAGAATTTCTGGTAGCAAGAGCAACGCTCTTCTTGATCTCTTCGCGTATCTGACTTCTATTTATATTCGTAAATATACTGACGCCTGTAGAGAACTGATCTGTAACTATAGCGTTTATATTGTTCCCCGCGACTGCCCCGAGTATCTTAATGCCTACCTGAGTTCAAACAGACGGAGCCACTCCAGTATCATGAAAACTTGATTTACCTATAAGATCAGAATTTGTAACTATAGATTTCCCATTTAGACGATATTTCAAGTGGGTAGACATGTAGAGATCTGAGAGATTCGAGACAGTATTTGGTCTTTGGACAAGTTGCGAGATGAGGAAAGTGGAATTCGGAAAACTCGAACTATAAAGACTTCAAGATCAGATTATCTGAGTACTTGGTGGAGATGATGTATCCGCATAGAATCGGAAAGATCATACGTTCGCTCAAGAGAACGTAATATCTACTGTATCTCCGACTGTAAGTACACCTGATTGCCTAGATATATTAATAGCACTTGTTTGCTCTGCTCATTCTATGAATCCACCATCTCTGAGATTTCATAATATTGTAGTAGAGAAAAGTGGGCTAAACTTAGAGATAATTGGGAAGATTCAATTTACAACCCCAGCCTGAGGAGTATCAGAAGGTGAATCTATGGGGATTGTACTATTGATATCATAATTTATACTATTGATAGTAAGCTGAGCAAGTGGATCAGAAACAGGTGGATTATCTTGATTAAAGGTAGGTGTATATACCTGAAATCAGTACGTATACCTTCCATCAGATGATGTTTCTCCATCTAGAGAATTTAACCCAGTAGTGAACCTGTTGAGAAATGTTGCTACATCCGTTGTCCTATTGAGAAATACTGAATTACCCAAACGATTAAATTGATCGAGATTCATGGTATTATTGATATCAAAGTTCAGATCTATAGTCCTTCCTATGCCCGTTGCCGGGATGATCTTATTCCCATGAATATCTATGAGCTCTATAGTAAGGTTTTTCGTAGTTCCATCAGCGATGTTTCCTGCGGCCGTTAAGTCTTCTGATATCACAGCATGCTGAGCTATATTCGTGGTATTTGCATAGACAGTATGTATTTTCGGATCTATTCCACTCCAGCAATTTCATGCTTCATCACAAATATCAGTAAGATTAAATGTATATTCTCTTCCGCCATTAACTAGTATGTCACTATCTACATTTCTCATATTCCAGATAAATGAAAGAAATGAAGTTACTGAAGTATATATATCTACAGGGGCTAGGGTATTCTCATTTTCAGTGTCTACCTGAATGAAGTTAATAGGCGATCCGAGAGCATTTCATACTGATAAGATATATAGAGGAGTACTAGCAAGATAATTGGGAGGATTACCATTAATAACATCTGCAAGGACTGGGATCGTCGTATCTATTTTTAGGATATCAGTTCAAACTATTGTAGTAGGAAGTGTCCCTGCGACATCCGTAACGATAAGTTGATATTTATATGCCGTATGATTGCTGAGAGCTGGAAGTGGACAGCTAAGAAGAAGGGGGGAACGATTTATACATCATGCAACTGGAGCATAGGGACCCCATGCAATAAATCATGGACTATCATTTGCCTCAGAAACTTCTACTGTATAGTGGAGCACTCATGATACTGCGACTCACACTGCTGGTAAGACATCATCTGTCGTAATATTGATTACCTGTGTATTAAATGCATTTGTCCATCCGTCAAAATAGTCTATGGTTCATGTAGGTGAGGTCTTATCCAGACGGTAGACTCCAGTCCAGAGTGCACTTTGTCTTCATGCAACATCTTGTGCACACATGTAGAGGGTATGATCTCATTCACGAGAAAGTGTGATGATGTCATTATTGTTAAATGTTGTTCCTCCTGCAAGACATGAGGCAAGAGTAGGTGCTATACCACCATTATCATAACGCCAGATGTACTTACGGATAGCTCCAATACCGGTTATAGTACTTGGTAGAGCTGATGGAAATGCTACAGATACTGGATCAGATGTATTGAGTGTGATCGAGATATCTGCATTCTTCCATGTCAGAGAACCACTCATAGCTGAAACGATCGGATTGGTCTTATCCAGACGGTAGACTCATCATGAAGATAGAGTAGTATTTCCAGCGTTATCCCTCGCACACAGATAGAGACTATGATCTCATTCTGCGCTTATAATTAAGTTGCTTCAGTTAAGATAATTTATCCCATTCGCCAAACAATAATTCGCATCAATCAACCCAGCTGGAATCGAGTTATCTTGATTAAAAAAATACCTTGCTGTATTGAGTCCACTTCATCCGAGATCTCCCGAAGTAAGGTTAGCGGTAATATTTGCATTTTTCCATGTCAGAGATGCTGCAGTCATGCCTACTGTAGGAACTGTAGCATCCCAAAATTGACAGGTCATAGGATTTCATCATACGATCACTCTCGCCTGAATATAGTATATCGTCCCCGTACTTCATGGTAACATTGGTGATAGATCTGGACTCGGCGGATTGATAGCATCAGCATTGATAGCGCCATCAGTTGGACAATCCGTACTAGCTCCAGCACGTGCAACTGGAGCAGGGTTCGCATACCATGCTCCAAAACTTGAATCGATACAATGTACAAATCAAATGAGGAAAAGAATACTATATATTTTTGTTTTCATGATAAATTTTTATATACTTCAATTAGTCTAGCATATTTTATTTTGGGAAACAAATTTTTAGAGTGACATAATTAAAAAAATATGATTATTGAATATTTTTCCTGAGAATGGCTTCTATTTTTTATAAAAATACTGTTTTTAGGAATCAACGTATATATCCTCTTATTTGATATTCTCTATAGACGCATACCTAATATAGCACTTTTTTATCTGATTGCATTACTCCCCTTATGGCTATGGATTTTTAATGGATGGAAATTATCTCAACTCGTACTTGATAGTATTATTTCTGCTCTTATAATATGAACATGAGTTTTTTTTCATATAAAAAATAGGCTTATTGGGGCTGGTGATCTAAAATATAGCGCTATTCTTATTCTCTATATTACTGGTTATCCCTTAAGTATTTACAC
>JAYWFD010000114.1:0-26846 GCA_043778965.1 Candidatus Altimarinota bacterium | reverse complement strand
TTTTCGAGCGACCAAAGAAGGGATATGATTTTGACTTTCTCACATCATACAAGCCCAATATGACGAGTTTCTTGGGTGAAAAGTACGATATACTGAAGAGAGAATATCTCGATACACAAATCCTCTCCAGCTATGACTACAAAGTCAATATCCGTGCAATAGAAAATCTCCTCATCGATCTGAGCTTCTCTTCATCCAAGCTCGAAGGGAATACCTATAGCTATCTCGATACTGAGGTCCTCATCAAGTACAATAGCTCCGCAGACTGAAAAACACAGGCGGAAACTCAGATGATCCTGAATCATAAAAATGCTATCAAATATATTATCGATAATAAAAACGAAATCAAACTCTCTAAAATCGACTTCCAAAATATCCATACACTCCTCGGGAAATGACTGCTCATAGATGATCATCTCTGAAAAATCCGCAGTTCTGAAGTGAGTATCGGAGGATCTGCATATGCTCCTCTCGATAATCACTTTCAGCTTTCGGAGCAATTCGATATATTTCTCGACAAGCTCAATGCTATCAAGAATCCATTCGAACAATCTCTTTTTATCCTCGTATTCATCCCATATTTTCAGGTGTTTATGGATATCAACAAGCGTACTTCTCGTATCGGAGCCAATATCCCACTCATCAAGAATGGATTGACTCCATGTAGTTTTCTCCAGATACAAGATAGGGATTATATCGATGCTATTCTTGCTATCTATGAGATTCATAATACGAGCCTCATGAGAGATCTCTTTGTAGAGAATTACCTCCTGAATATGAAACGATACATCTAACTTTTTCTTATGACTCTCGACAAAGACCAAATATCCTCCAAAATCTGGAGCCTCTGTAATATCCTCCTCGATGATGGAGTGAGTGCGAGTGACTATCTCCAGCAGATCACATTCCTCATATTCCTGAAGATGGTATATGAGCGGACCAAGCCACCATACAATCATTCAAGCCCTATTCCAGATGAGTACAACTGGGAAAACCTCATGAAACTCGATGGATGAGAGCTCGAACTCCACTACCGTGATACACTCGATACCCTAGCAAAATATGATGGTATCCTTGGCATGATATTCCGTAAAGCTCAGAATAAGATCTCTGATCCTGCGAAGCTCAAGCGTGTAATATCAGAAATCGGGAAAATCGAATGGAATATGCTCGGAGTGGATGTGAAGGGCGAGATCTATGAGTCTCTCCTTGCTCGTGTGGCAGAAGATGTAAAGTCTGGAGCAGGACAATACTTCACACCTCGTGTCCTCATCCGTGCGATGGTCGAGGTCATGCGACCAAGTGTCGAGACGACTATCCATGATCCATGTGCTGGTACGGGTGGATTCCTATTGGAGGCGCATGATTATATCCTCGATAACTATACTCTCGATCGGGATGAACAGAAAAAACTGAAGAAAGAAATACTCAGTGGACAAGAGCTCGTGACAGAGACGGCTCGTATTGCTGTGATGAATATGTTTCTCCATGGCATCGGAGAGACAGAGAGTCCCATAGCTATAGGAGATAGTCTCATCAAAGATCCAGGATCACGTTACAAGATTATTCTAACGAATCCCCCATTCGGTACAAAAAGCACTCACAAATTCACGACTGAAGATGGAAAAGAAGGAAAAGAAGATAATAAGGATAGAACGGCCTGATTTTTGGGCTACAACAGGTAATAAACAGTTGAATTTTATTCAGCATATCCATACATTGCTCGAAGTGAATGGGCGAGCCGCTATTGTTCTCCCTGATAATGTACTCTTTGAGTGAGGTGCAGGTGAGATTATCCGAAAGAAGATACTCCATAATTGTAATCTCCATACGATTCTGAGGCTCCCTACAGGGATATTCTATGCGAATGGAGTCAAGGCAAATGTGCTCTTTCTCGAAAAGAAAACAAGTGGAGAAGAAGGACATACGAAGAATATATGGTTCTATGATCTCCGTACCAATATTCATTTTTCACTCAAGCAAAATCCTCTAAGATCTTCAGATCTTGCTGAATTCATAGAGTGTTATCATGGAGAAAATATTCAGGATAGAACAGAACTCTATTCCTCTGAAAATACTGATGGAAAATGGAGAAAATATCCTATAGAGGAGATCCTGAAACGAGATAAGACGAATCTTGATATCCTCTGGATCAAAGACAAGGCACTGGAAGAATCGGAGAATCTACCACCTCCACAGATTATCGCAGAAGAGATAATTGAAGACCTCGAAAATGCACTTGAGCAGTTCCGATTGATAGAGAGTGATATGGCATAATGTTTATTTTATAGTATACTACCTTGCATAGCCATAGTCCCTGTCATTCCTCTCGTATGCAGGAATCTATTCCCTGAACTGGATTCCGGGATAAACCCGGAACGACAGAGCAGTGATAATATGTAGCTGAGTTTACTATAAAATAGCATGAGTAGTTTTTTGTCTTTAGTTTTTCTTTGTGAATTTTTTGATAAATGATACTCTATTTTTACTTGGGATCCTTGATAAAGATACTCGTGCTTTGTCCGTATCCTAAATACTATTAAAAAGCTAACTTCATTCTCTATGGGAAACCTCATCAAGCTTGCTATTATCGGTGCTATATTCTGAGTGCCGGGCATGATTATATACTTTTTCTTTATGTAAAAATATATACCTTCAATATTAACCTTTAAATGGTATGCTCAAGAGCTTCATCGTAAAATATATCATATGAGTGATATCACTTTTTTTTCTCACTTCATGCGTATCCTGATATCCCGATAAAACTCCACCAAAAAATGATGACGTATCCATGGTCGGATCAATAAGTCAGACTTCCTCTACCATGCAGACTTGATCTATATCAGAAATCTCTTCAAATGGAAATACAGGATCCGAAGACTCGAGTGACATGGAGTGGCCTATCGATGACGGCGAGGATAGAATGACGAAAAAAACATTCTGACTCCAAGTCTCACCAACATCGTCTCCTATCTCACCAGAAAAGTTCCGTGGATTTCATACAGGTATCGACTTCGAAACGACGGAAAATGAGCGCGATAAAGAGATAGAAATCCGAGCCATATGCAACTGACCACTCGTGTATAAAAACTGGGTCAGTGGCTATGGTGGAGTCGCTATACAAAAGTGTACTCTCGAAAGTGAAGAAGTGACCATGCTCTATGGGCATCTCTATATCGATACTATCGACATAAACCTCAATGCGGAGATAAAAGCCTGAAAAAAAATCGGTATACTCGGCAAGTGATACAGCACCGAGACAGATGGCGAACGCAAACATCTTCACCTTAGCATCCATAAGGGAACGACTATAAATCTGAAATGATACGTAGCTTCTGAGGGAGAACTAGATAGTTGGATAGACCCCATGGAGTATCTGAAATAAAAAAATATGATGAGATATAAGTAATGCTATACCATGCATCTTTTCTCATGCTATTATTTTTATTTTTTCTGGTATTTCAGAAAAAACTCTATCATAACGTAACTGGATTCCTCTTGGGTATGAGTCAATTTTGAGGTGACTACTCACCTCTCATCTTCATCGCCTCCAGTATCCTCTTCATCGCGACGACATAGGCGCCTGTACGGAGCATAACCTTATGTTCATCTGCGGAAGCGAGGACTCACTTAAGCGCAGTCTCCATCTTCAGCTTGAGCTTCTCTTGGACTTCTTCTCGTGACCAGTAGTAGTTCATAGAGTTCTGGGCTTGTTCGAAGTACGATACCGTCACACCACCTGCATTTGCGAGGATATCTGGGATGACGGGGATTCATTTTGTGAAAAGTACGGTATCAGCATCGGGGGTTATAGGACCATTCGCGAGTTCGAGGATCAGTCATGCTTGTATTTTATCAACATTTTCGGATGTGATCTGATTCTCGAGGGCTGCTGGGATGAGGATATCACACGGAAGACGGAGGAGTTCACTATTAGTGATATGCTTGACTCCTGCATACTCGGAGAGGGATTTTTTATTTTTCTTCAATTCGACGATCTTGGCGATATCGAGACCTTCCTCATGAAATACCCCTCCATGAGAGTCAGATGTTCCGATAAGGATAGCACCTGTCTTTGATATGAGTTCGATCATATTCAGTCCTGCATTTCCAGCACCTTGAATGACGACCTTCTTCCCGACGAGGGTATCTCACTTTGACTTCATATAGGCTTCAAGGACATAGAGTCCCCCTTGTGCTGTCGCCGTATCACGTCAGAGAGATCCGCCAATCGAGAGGGGCTTGCCGGTGAATGTCCCTGGGGTCCAATGTCCGACAAGTTTCGAATACTCATCTACCATCCATGACATGATCTCACCATTTGTATTCACGTCTGGTGCTGGCACATCATCGAGTGGACCGATATACTTATAGAGCTTATCCACCCATCCGCGAGAGAGTGTTTCGAGCTCCCGCTTCGAGAGCTTCTTCGGGTCGACTATGATTCCCCCCTTCCCTCCACCAAGTGGAAGATCGAGCGTCGCGCACTTGATACTCATCCATGTTGAGAGTGCCATGACTTCATCCTTCGTGACATCTTGGTGGTAGCGGATACCTCCCTTGTATGGCCCGCGTGCACTATTATGCTGGCTTCGATATCCGGTAAATGTCTCGATATGTCCATCGTCCATCTTCACTGGTATAGCGACTTCAATGATACGATCTGGCGAGAGGAGCTTCGGGAACTGTTCATCATACTGTCACTCTAGAAATGCATATGCGGTCTTCATCTGAGTACGAGCGGATTCGAGAGGATTATTAGAAGTCATAGAATATACGTTATAGAAAATATTATTAATGAGACTAATTCTCATTATAGAGAGAGGTGGGGAGAATTGCAAACTTTTTATGCCGTCTTTTCGTGGACAAATTTCCGAATCGTCTCGAAGAATGTCGATCTTCCCTCTTTTTCGATCTGTGCAGAGACGAATTCGAGAGCCTCTTCGAGAATACCAAGACCACGATCAATCTCTTTATATGTGATGACAAGAGGTGGTTCGATGCGGATTGTTTTGGCACTATTGAGTGTCCCTCCGACAAGCACTCCCCGCTTGAATAACTCTGATGCGATCTGATACCCGATCTCTTTCGAGGTGAAATGCTGACCGATGAGGAGACCCTTTCATGTGATTGATTCATAGATTTTTGGGTATTTCTTCACGTATCCCTGAAGTCGTTCCATCATATACTTCCCTTTTTCTTCGGCTTGTTTCGGAAGATCATCTCGAAGGAGTACATGGATACCCGCGATCGCCGCACTACATGCGAGTGCTCCTCCACCTGTCGTCGTCGTATGGATGAAGGGATTCGGATACATCATACACTGCCAGATCTCCTCCGTCGAGACAAATGCTGAAATCGGCATGACTCATCCTCCGAGAGACTTGCCAAGTGTCATGATATCTGGGGTGACTCACCAGTGATCGACTCCGAACATCTTCCCCGTACGCCCAAGTCCTGTCTGGACTTCATCAGCGATGAGGAGTGCCCCATGTTCACGAGTCATCTCTCTCACTCGTGGCCAGTAATCATCTGGAGGTACTACAGCTCATGCTTCTCACTGGATCGGCTCGATGATGACTCATGCAACTCCGATTCCGAGCTTCTTACAGATTTCAAGTTGCGTCTTCATAGCATCAGCATTTCCATACTCCACGAAGTATACTTCTCCTCCATACATCTGACCGACAGGATCTCGATAGAGAGCTTTTCCCATCATCGAGAGTGAGCCCATCGTCTTTCCATGGAAAGCATTTACCGTCGAGATAAATGCCGATTTTTTCGTATACATTTTTGCGAGCTTAATAGCTCATTCATTGGCCTCGGTACCACTCGCACAGAAAAATGAGTACTTGAGATCTCCTGGTGTGATCTCAGCAAGGAGCTTCGCAAGGACTCCACGAAGTGGATCGATGAGCTCCTGAGATGGCATAGGACTGAGCGCTAGCTGAGCCTGCACGACTGAGACGATATCAGGATGAGACCATCCATATGAGAAGAGTCAGTATCCCCCGAGCCAGTCGATATACTCTCGTCCGAGAACATCAGAGAATACTGCACCTTTCCCTGCATATTCCGTCGCAGCCCACATACCTCACTGAGTGACAGACTTTCTATTTTCGAGCCATCATTTATTGAAGTATTCAGAAAAATTATAGAGCGACTCGCTTATCATCCACTCAGCTTTTTTTTTATCCGGATGTTTCTTGAGTTTGATGATATCGATCCAAGTAGTAGAGTATTCGAGGGCTATAGTGAGTGATTTTGGCATAAGAAAAATATAGTAAATTTATTGTAACATTTAAGATGAAGGATAGATGAAGATTATATTATAATTTATTTTTTAAAGCAAAAAAAGAGTGACTCATTTTCAGTTTTATACTAAGGAAAAATGTATGAACCCTATAGAGAAAAACTCTCTGAAAATAGCGAGCTCGAAGACGAATAAATACTCATATAATGAGGTTTGCGCAAATAGCATACAACCAGAAAAAAGAGGTTTCAAATGTCAATAACGGAAGTGATATAACAAGACATGCTTGTGAAAGGGCTGTCGCAAGCCATGCCAGACTATCCTCACTCTGAGGATCGAGCCATATCTTCTTAATAGTAGGAAGTGTCACTATGAAATCTAAGAGTATCATAGCTATGATAGCCTCTCTCATACCATAGAAATTGATACCGATAACAACGAAAAAAACGAGAATCAACGAGAGGTAATCAAACTTCGAAAGTCGAATCTTACGTATAAACCACCACCCACAAGCAAGTCCTATGAAGAGCGCGCATGTTCTCAAGAAAAGAGCTCAGAGTGACCAATTCCAACCATTCACCTCAAAAAGTATATACATATTCGTTGCTGCAAACATAAACCAAACGGTCCATGTAAAAGGATGTGGAACGACTCTCCCATGAAACACATGGTAGATATATGGAATAAATCCTATAAAGTAGAGAAAAGTCGATATGAATGCGAATATTGCTGATTGAGTCATATATTTATTTTGGTTGGCTTATCACTTTTATATTACAAAGTTCATGAAATCCCCATTTTCCATGTTCTCGACCGATTCATGATGATTTATACCCACCGAATGGATCCTGTGGTATACAGTAGTTCACATTGTTCATCTGAACCATGCCACTCTCTATTCGACGAGCTATATATGAGAACTCTTCTCTACTTTGTGTAAATACATAGGCACCGAGTCCATAAGAAGTATCATTAGCCAATTCTATAGCTTCCTCGATAGAACTATATAATACTATAGGAAGTATAGGTCAGAATACTTCTTCTTTCCAAATCTTCATATTTTTATCTATTTTTCAGAGTATATATAGAGGAAAATACGCTCATGTATATATACTATTTGGAGTATTTTTTGCGAGTATAGTAGCTCACTTATCGAGAGCATCCTGAAGTTGTGAAGATATATTGTGTAACTGATTCTCAGATACGAGTGGACCGATATCTGTTATCTCATTGAGAGCATCTCATATCTTCTTTGAAAGAAGCTTTCTTGATAGTTTGTCCACTAACTCCTCGTAACGAGATTCATGGACGATCAGACGCTTAAGTCCATCACACATCTGCCCAGAATTCGAGAATCGCATGAAGTATATCGTTTCAATTATGCTATCAATATCAGCATCTTCACAAATAATTCCTGGTGCAGACCCACCGAGCTCCATGATAGCAGTAATTCATTTTTTTTGTGCCTTAATAGCAAGCTCACCTCCGACACGAGTACTTCCAGTAAAAGTAATGCCATCAATATTTTGATCAGTAAGGAAATCCCCAATCTTTCCATCGCCATAGATCTCGCTCCAGACTCATTCCGGAAGATCTGACGCTTCGAAGATATGAGCAATAAGCCTACCTGTCAAGATGACTTCTTTCGATATCTTCCAGATGATAGCATTACCAGCAAGAAGTGGCTGTATACATGCCCATGTGAAGAGCATAAATGGATAGTTCCAAGGAGTGATCGCAGCGATGACTCATTTCGGTTCATAGTAGACAGTATGGAGCTCTATATCATTCTCAAAGGTGACTTCAGGAGATAAGCATTTCTCTGCATTATCAAGATACCAGAGGAAGTAATTGAGTCCATACTGGACTTCATCTCGTGCGAGCCGTATCGGCATACCCATCTCACTTGCAACACTCTGGGCAAGAATTTCTTTTTGTGCTCTACATTTCTCATAAACGGTTCGAAGAAGAGATACTCTCTCAGAAATAGTTATATATGCCCATTTTTTGAAAGCAATCTGAGCCTTTTCTACTTTCTCGATGATTTCTCGCTCCGTGGTAACCTCGACAGAGTCGATAAGGGTATAATTGCGAGAAGGATTGGTAGAATCAATAGAAGTCATAGTAGAAAATTATATATACTCACTGTATCATAAAGACAGTCCTAAAGACAAAATTAAGATGATTGGCTTTTTATTTCCGATTGACACCTCTATATATCTCATGAAAGATACAAATATACTTGCTTCCACGGGGAAATAATGCTACAATTCATACATAATCAACCACTCTATGAAACGTACTTTTTATATTTTCCTGATGATAGTGTTTTTCATCCTTATATCATTTTTTGTTTATTTTTCTTGCCTTATCGTACTCGTACGCCACGGTATCATACCTATATCTTACATCGACTGGTTTCTCGGTATGATGATGTCTCGTATATTCTATATTGGAGTAGGCCTCCTCTGATGTGCACTTGGATATTTCTTCGGTCAGAGATGGTGGCAGATCATCTATGTCGATGGTGTCTACTACTTCGATAAGAGTAAGAAAAGAGCTACAAGGATACCGACGATCAGGAAAGCTCCCAAAGAGGAGATAGAGCTGTAGAATTCTGTTTGACAAAAAAGTCTTTCTCACTATCCTCTCCTCACTGAAAAAATAATCAAAAACGAAGATTTCGAGAAAGAAAAATTTTTTCGCAGGGAATTTACTCAGATGTAAGTGACCGAGAAATAAATTTTTCTGCCGATGAAATCTGCAGTATTTCATTATTTTTTGCCCGGGTAGCTCAGTGGAAGAGCAGAAGCCTTCTAAGCTTAAGGTCGTGGGTTCGATTCCCCCCCTGGGCACCATTTGACTCGTAAATACTCCCGAAAGGGAGTTTTTTTGAGTCAAAATTGCTGGGGAATCGAATCGAAATCGGTCCGACCGAAGGGAAGATGAGAAATGCCTCGGATGGCATTTCGAAAGATGAGAGAGTCGGGCGGCGACGGAGAGTCGCGATTCCCCCCCTGGGCACCATATGAATCGAAGAAAACTCCACCCGAAAGGGTAGAGTTTTCGATTTTAATGGGATTGAGATAAAACTTGATTGACTCTTTCTGGAAAAGCAAGGCGAGGATCAGTCTTATTAGTAAAAGTAGCTCATCGGTATATAATTTCTATTCAGTTCCCTCTCACAATAATTCAATTCAATTGACTATCCAAGCTGATATCTGCTCACCTGCCATAATGCTTCATTATATCGCGTATCACGAGTCCTGTTAGAATATGTGATTGACTCTTTTTATCATGAAAATTTACTATAGTTATAGTATACATTGTCCCGTCTTCAGGAAGAGCTCATAATTGTTGGTGAAACTTAGACTGTTCTGTCAATCCATATATACTGGAAGAAGGAATTGTAGGTGATGCCGCTTGATTCACTGCACGCATATTTTGTATTTAGTCTCCACCCAATCTACACCTCTTTTGCACTTCTGTCAAAAGAATCTTCTTTCCATTTGGCTTTTCTGTATTTTTCTATACAATTCGCGGGAAAAGTTCTATAAGTTCTATAGCTTTATAGAAATACTAGAATTGGTTCCTACTATCATACTGCAATACTAACCAACTATCATACTACTATGTCCAAATGAGACGTCATCATCCGCTTCGACGAAGTCACCTACTGATATATCGCACCGAAGTGGCTCCTCGATGAGACATCTTTCTCCGTACGAGAGGGATCCAAGATCACCCTCATGGGGCAGAATGGCGCTGGAAAGTCTACGATCTTCAAGATGATCACTGGAGAGTATAAACCAAAAGAGGGGCGTATCCTCGTGACTGCTGGTAAGCACATCGGTATCGCTCGTCAGGTAATGCATCCAGAAGACAAAGAGCTCACACTCGGGGAATATTTCCGTAAATACTCTCGTAGTGATGCACACAATATCGATCGTGATATCCTCGAAGTACTCGATGCGGTGAACTTCGCTCCACCAAAGGAGATCAAATTTGCCGACTTCACTCTGCGTATCATATCGAGCTTCTCTGGGGGTCAACAAGCACGACTACTACTCGCATGAGCGCTCATACAGAAGCCAGATATACTCCTCCTCGATGAGCCGACGAACAATCTCGATACCGATGGGATATGGCATATGACTTCATTTCTCCAGAAATACGAAGGAACTGTACTCGTGATCTCACATGATGCAGAGTTCCTGAATTCGTTCACTGATGGGATCCTCTATCTCGATATCTGGAGTCGAAAGGTCGAACAATTTGTAGGAAACTATGATGATGCTCTCGAACAGGTCGAGCGCAGTATCGAAGCACAGAATCGAGCCAACTCTCGCCTCGATAAAGAAATCCAGGCTAATAAAGATCAAGCAAATGTATTTGCACATAAGTGAGGAAAGCTTCGACTCGTCGCGAAGAAAATGGTCGAGAAAGCGGAAGAACTCGAAGGGATGAAGTGAGATGCGAGACGTGAAGATAAGACGATCAGAGAATTTAAAATCCCGAACCAGGAAGGTATCGGTGGAGAAATCATCAAAATATCGAGTCTTCAAGTCATCCGCAATCACCAGGCAGCAGAGATGAGTGTGAGCGTCTCAATGGGAAAGAATCGCCATCTCCTCCTCTCAGGACCCAATGGTATAGGAAAGACGACCCTCCTCGAATCGATAGCAAAAGGTACAGCGAAGTGAGTCGTCATCGGACCAAATGTGAAAATCTGATACTATCGTCAGGATTTCTCGAATCTCGACTTCTCACAGAAAGTCTATGACTGTCTCTTCGAAGCATCAGGTCGGAAGGCTCTCGACAAGGATATCCGCTCATTTGCGAGCGGATTCCTGATCACTGGTGAGCTCATGGCGACACCGATCGGAGCCTTGTCTGAGTGACAGAAGTGACTCGTAGTATTCGCGAAGCTCGCACTCGAAAAGCCAGGACTCCTCATACTCGATGAGCCCACGAATCATATCAATTTCCGCCATCTTCCCATCATAGCAAAAGCCCTCGATGAATACGAAGGCACGATGATCCTCGTGTCTCACGTCCAAGAATTCGTCTGGCAAGTGAAGATCGATGAATACTTAGAATTGGAATAGAACTAACTCTCTTCGGAAAATAATCGATGAAGAATCTCAATCCTTACTTGAATTTGCTTAAAGTAGCTATCTGTAAGGGGGAATTTTTCAATGCGAACTGCTTCTCCAAGGAGGTTATCTCATGTTAATCTTCAGTAATTACCTATAGCCCTTCAAAACACATACGTATAGAAACTCTTAAGAAGAGTAGTAAATTCTTTAAAAATAGCATCGATAAGTTGGTCCTTTCATTGCTCAGAATTCGATGCCCAATATGCATAGCGTCGTGCAAGATCAAGAAAATCTCAAGTACTCATCTGGGTTCACTGCGAAAGAAGATTCCGAAAGGTATCAATCATATCTTTTAGAGAGATTTCAAAACCATTTTTTTCGACTGATTCTCATAAAAGGGCATGATTCATACCCACTCTCGAATCATTCATAGCATTCTGCGTTACTCTATCTATTCCCTCAGTCATATTTCATGCTTGAGATCCACCTTGGAGCGTTTCCATAACTTGAAATCAGACCATCGTTTGGTATTCTATCAAAGTAGGAAGACGATCTTGACGAAATGTCGGTATAGCAAGATTAACAGCATCTGAAAGTTTCTGAAATCCATCGAGTCAGTTCATAAGTTTTATGAAGAAATAATTGATATTAAAATAACTATTTATAAAATATTGTCAACTTTATTTTAGGCTTTATATTCTTTGCTTTCATTTCTATTTTTTATATAGTGAAAGCATACTTCTCCTGTCACTTATTATGGACTTTACTCTCAATACAACTCTCATTGGCGTGATGATACTCTCTCTCATCGCCCTTCTTGAACCTCTTACGACTCTCTCTTTCTATGCGAAACTTCATCCCGATGCTTCTTCAAGAGAGTACAAAAAAGATGGCGCAAGACTCGGACTTGTCCTGCTTATAGCGATGCTCGCTACATTTTTCCTCGGACAATATCTCCTCGCATTTTTCTGACTCAAAACAGAGTATTTTCGTATTGCTGGAGCCATCATCCTTTTTTTTATAGCTTTCTCTATGGTGCAAGGGGAAGAGGCGGATGGGACAAAGATCAACAAAGTAGAATGAGATCATCTCATCCATGAATATCTCAATAAGTGACTCATTGTGCCACTGGCATTCCCCCTCACATTCTCAGCCCCTGGTATGGCATATGTGATCGCAATGCATGGAAATGGAGCAATAAATGGCATGATCGCAATCATCATAGCAAGTATCATCACAGCTATAGTCGTCATGTTCGGTGGAAAAGCTATCAAAAAACTTTGAGAAGCTGGAACTCATCTTATAATACGGATCCTCTGACTTTTCCTTATGGGAGTAGCAATACAGACATTCGGAGAGATGCTATTTCTCCTCATCAAACAAAATAGTATATAAACTCAGCATATGCATGACTTTCTTCTATTCATATATAAACAAGCATATGCCTGTATCTTTGGAGGATTTCTCGTCTTCATGATTATCCTCACGAAATACTGGTATCCCCTTGAATGAATCATCTATCGATATGACTTCCTCTTTCTCTCTGCAATTATATTTCAAGTATTACTCATAGCTATGAAACTTGAGTCTTGGAAAGAGGTCTGAGTTATAGCGATATTTCACATAGTCGCAATGGTAATGGAAATTTTTAAAACTCATCCCTCGATTGAATCATGGGTATACCCTGGGGAGTTTAATTTAGGTATTATGGGAGTTCCACTTTTTGCGGGATTTATGTACTCTGCTGTAGGAAGTTATATTGCTCGAGTATGGAGGATATTCGAATTTCGCTTTCTAGGGTATCCGAAGAAAATATATGCTCTTTTGATTGCTCTTGGGATTTATATCAATTTTTTCTCACATCACTTTATCTGGGATTTCCGATATGTCATCATTGGATTCGTGGTTCTCACATTTTGAAGAACTCATATATACTTTCGACCGAACAAAAAATACTATACGATGAATCTTAGCATAGGATTTCTTCTCGTTGCCTTCTTTATATGGATCGCCGAAAATATCGCTACATATAGTAAAGTTTGGATATATCCTTTTCAATCCGCTGTATGGCATATGGTAGGATTTGAGAAAATTACTGCATGGTTTCTGCTTATGATTATCAGTTTTGTACTCGTATCCATGATCCATCCACCGAAGAAATTTGAGCCTTAAAGTATACCACTATGAATCAATATTTCATATACATCGTAGAATGTTCAGATAAAACCCTCTATACTGGATATACGAATGATCTCATAAGACGTCTAGAGACGCATAATAAGTGAAAATGAGCAAAATATACCCGCGGAAGAATCCCGGTAAATCTTGTCTATTCAGAATCATTTGATACCGAAAGTGAAGCTCGAAAACGAGAATATGCGATCAAAAAACTCTCTCGAAAAGATAAACTTCAACTCAAAAATATCCCCTCATAACGAGGGGATATTTTTTAGAGTTCTCCATAGATTTTTCCCAGCTGAAGAAGGTAGTAATCCCTATAAGCAGAACTTTTTAATGCTTGAAGCTCTTCGTGTTTTTTCTCAAGACTCTGTTTCTTAAGCTCGCGTGAAAGTGATTTGAGAGAAGAACGATATGTCTGAATCTCATTTTTTTCTTTCGCGCTCAGAAGTGTCCCGAAGAGCTTCTCTTCAAGTACAATCTTCTCTTCGTTGATATATTTAGCTTTTACGACCCATCTTCCATTGATACCACCAATTGGTGTACACGTAAAGAGTGTAAGATTTTTCCCAATGCCTGGATCGAGGATAGAAACTTCAGATGGCTTCACTTCGTATGAATCAGTAGTGATATAGCGATATCGATTATAGCTTCCATCTGATTGTTTCTTATATACCCAGATCTCTTCATCTTTTTCGAGTTCGATGATTTTCTGAAAATGCGTTTTATATCTTCCTGAATCTGACTTCCAATATGAAGAATGACCGAAGATGACAGTGTTACCGATACCTCAGAATCATGTATTATTCGTACCTGGATAAGTTACGACTCCTGTCTTAAGATATTTGTTTACATCGATTTCACGACCACTTACGAGTTTATTATAATCAGAGGTTCCATTTTGGACAGTATTGATCGGGGTGATCATACTATTGGAAGGAGTCACTATATATTCATCTCTTGATCGATCTTCTTTTGGAAGATTTTCGAGATATGATTCGAGAGTGTCTCCTCATTTCTTGAACTCAGGTGCCTCTAGAGAGAGTTTTGCATTGATCAGTTTCTTCACACGAGAGAGGATTGCCCTACCTGTTTGTGGGAGGACTTTTGGATCTTTTATGATCTTTTTTCCTGCCATACTTTCCTCTTCTATGAGAACTGAAAGACGTTTTTTTGCTTTGAGGTATTGAGTATATTCATCTTGAATAAGAGTATTTTTTACTGACTCTGGAGGTTTTATATTTTTCGGGGGGGTTTCATTTTTCGGAGGGATACTCTTGGTTTCTTCAGGTGGTTTTGGTGGAGTCGGTATAGAAATCCCTGAAGGAATAGGACTTCAGCCTCAACCCGATCATCACCCACCTCCTGGGCCTGGAGTATTATTTACAATGATAAGAACATTGCTGATGGTATCAGTCTTGACACCTTCTTGAGCTTCTGCAGAAATACGAGTTTGAATCTGAGATCCTACAGGTCAAGTAGCAAGCGTCTGGAAAATCACTGTTTCGAGAGCAAGAGGTGGAAGAAATGGTATGGTAAATGTAATAACTCAACTGGAAGTATTAATAAATACTGATCCTGTATCTACCAGAGTTCCTGTTTGAAATAGGATACTTCATGAAACATACGTTGATCCAGATACAGACCAAGGAATAGTCACTACTATATTGCTACCCGTAGCTGTTCCACTATTTGAAAGAGTAAGCGTATGAGTAATGCGGTCATCCTTAATAAGATTCCCTCCATTATTATCTCCCTCGACTGCACTCGATAAAAGCACAGGTGCATTGATCGTCACTGGTACACTTGGCATACCTCCGATGGCTCATTCTGCACTATTTCCTACATTCGCTTGTGTCGGTATGACGGTACCTGGAGCAAGAGTAGTAAGTGCTGTGACATGGTAGACTATAGTAACACTTCCACCGATAGGTATACTAATACCAGAGAGAGAAAGGTATCCTACACTATTTGCTCATCCTGTAAGTGTGGAAAGATTCATCGATCCTGCAGGAGTCGAAATCATGGTAAATCCAGTAAATCCTGATGGGATATCGAGCATTACAGGGATATTGGTAAGAGCCACATTTCCTGTATTCGTAAGCGTGATCGTATACTCAAATATATCTCCGATAATTCCATCGCCCCCATTCATATCCACGACACCTATAGCTTCATCAAGAAGTGGAATATTTACAGTAAATGCTGTCGTCTTATTGGCATCGATATAATCATCGACTCAGCCGATACTCGTACGCTCGAGAGTGAGAGAATTCGTAATTGGTGGAGTATATGAACCTGGCTGGGAAGTATAAATAACAGTTCCTGTGAGAGTAAGTGGAGTATAATTTGGCACTGATTCTGAGATTTCTCATCCGATCGTAAATACAAGAGGATTTCCTGAATTTACTGGAAGTGAATCCAGAGTATATGTATCGCCAACTCGAACAAGGTTTACTGCTCATCCAGAATTTGTAATAGTGATACTTCCTGTATACGATACTCCTGGGGGAAGAAGTGTGGAGAGATCAAGATCGTATGCTGTTGCTGGACCATTATTTACCAACGTAAATGTATATGGAACAGTATTTCCATAGGTATATGTATTTGATACCGTAAGTACGATAACTGGTTCACGTATAGTTATGGGAAGAGAAGATCATAATTTAGTATCAATACCATCATAGAGAGCTGAAACTGTATGATTTTTCTGATTTCCGTTATTTGTATCTGTACTATTTTGTGTCACCGCATCATAGCGTATCGTGATATACTCGGTTGTTCCATTATCTACGTTTGCATTGGTAACAGTACTAAAGTCATAGAGAACTGTCTGTGTTTGTGTAGATCAGATAGAGTTTGAATCTGGCGTAGCCACTGGTATGACACTACCAGAATAGGACACATCAGTATCTGGTGTTATGACGACACTTCCTGGTATAAGTACCATACCTGCTGGTATAAGGCTTGAAATTGAAAGAGTATTGATCGTTCATTCAGTGACAGGGATTTTGATCTCATATTGGGAGACATCTCAGATTTTTACATCAGGATTTGTGAGCAGATTGAGTTGGATTGAGCCAGTATTGATGATCGTTACAGAATCTGTATCTGAAACTGTATATGTCCTTTCGCCATCAAGTGGCTCTCCTGGATGTGAAGTATAGAAGACACTTGCTGTTCCTGTGAGAAGCTCTCCTGGTCATGCTGTTCCTGCTATGATGCTATCATAGGTGAATGTAGCAATCTGTCCTGGAGCAAGCGTTCCGATGTTAATAGTACCGCTAAATCCTACTCATGGTATGAGCTTGGATGGCGCTATATCTGTAAGTACGACATCATAGGCATGTACTAAGCTCGTATTGGTTACAGTGATCGTCACAGGTATTGTATCCCCTGCATCTCCACTATTTGGTGAATAATCCTTTACTATTGTGAGTGCTGGTTCTACTACTTCGACAAACGTACTGACTGATTTTGATTTCTCAGAATAATCTACTTCCATAGTAGAAGTTTGTATACTTCCAGCAGTATTGAGAAGATGATCCAGCATGACTGCCTCTGTGACAAGGACTATGCCTGTACCTGCACCAATACCAGTATTATCGACGTCACCAAGATTAAACGTAATGATATTATCTGGACTTATCGAAATACTAGAAAGCGTATGTGACTTCACTCAGTCAAAAAGTATATATCAAGCAAGGAACTTCATCCCCGCAGGAAGCGTCTGAGTAAGAACAACACCTGTAGATACTGATTCGGGAAATCCGAGTGTCGTCGTATAGAACACATGTTCCCCGAGAGCGATATCAGCGAGTGACCCACTAAAGAGTGCGCTGGTTGTATCAGTAAGACTTGTCGATGTGATAACATGAGAAAGGCTGACATCTGGAATAGTGACAAGTGCTGTAGCGAGAGTCGCCCCAGTCCACTCATAGAGAGAGCTATCATCATCCAGCGTATCATAGATGATATCTGCACGATTGGTATACATATCCGCTGGTCGTACACTATTTGTGAGTGTTACCTGGAAAGTCACTGTTGCTTGAGAAAGAGCTGGAAGTACGTCGATCGTAAGACCATTGCCACCACCACTCATACTCAGGAGATTTGCCTCAGACCCCGAAAATGATACGAGCGAAAGACTCCCTGTAACATAGGTCATATAGGTCGATGGAAGAAGATCAGTAAGTCGAAGGTCGTAAGCATGTGCTGTAGTACTGATATTGTTTGCTGTAATGGTAAAACTCATTGTATCTCCTGCATCCCCGAGAGTTGGAGAAGCTACCTTAGTGAGTGTGACTGTTGGCTTTTGGACATTGACACCGATAGAAGCTGCTCTTGAGGTAGAAGAATAAGAAAATGTACCATTATTGAGATAATTCGATCCTGCCGTCGCGCTTTTGATAACACGATAGGTCGTATCAATTACGATCGTTTCTGTTGCAACTATATCAAGGTCATTATTGGTAATAGTTCCGAAATTCACCGTTGGTCAGACAAATGTTGTGCCACTGGAAAAAGTCAGATTCCCACTATATGAAGAGACTGTTCCAGAAAGAAACTGGAGATTTGGATTGATCGTTTCTGTGTAGCTTGCAAGATTGAATGTTCCATTCGGTACGGTTATCGTCGTACGATAGGTTACTTCTTCTCCTACATAGAGGTTATTCGTGAGACTATCTGATTCGGATGTAGAGAGAATCGCTCGAGTTACTATTGGATTTTTGAGAGTTATGTTTGCACTCGTGGTTATTGGCCCAAGATTATTGACCCCATTGGAAGTAGCCCCTGTACTCGCATAATAATCAAGATTTATAATATTTGTACGCGTAGCACCACCCTGAATGACAAAATTCGTATTTGGGACAACACTATATCGAATGACAATAATATTTTCATCAATCGTGGGAGTAAGGGTATTATTTATATCAATGAAGCTTCTTACGCCTCCCGTACTTCCTGTATCAAAAGTAAGAAGAAGTGTATTACCACTTTGGGTAATAGAAGAATTCGGGAGTGATGAAACTGCACCACTGAGCATGATAGATCCTGTCACATAATCCATATTTGATGGAAGAGTATCGACTATATTTTCGAGAAATGCTGGGGCGCTTCCTGTATTTGTGATTGTTATCGTATAGTCTATAGGCTTTCCTGCTTCGACATTCGTTCATCCTGATGCTGTTTTAAGGGCTATAAGATAGGGGAAGTTCACACTTACTGGAATTTCTGAAACAGGAAGCAGAAATGGAGTACCAGAATCATCATTATAGGTACTATATGCAAAATTTGTGAGTGGTACGAGGCCTCAAGGCGCGACTCATCAAGCAGGCTTCGTCGCAAGAACATCGACGGTAAAAAGGATAGCAAAAGTCTTTTTTCCTACTCCCGAATTCAGCTGAAATTCGAGGTTATTTGCTGGAGTTGTCGTGATCCAGGCAGCATTGGGTATCGTGGTACCAACAAGATTGAGTCCATTAAAATTAGCAGATGGCGTCACACCATCATTGGTATTAAATAAGACTCCTGTGTTCGTAATATCTAAGAGCGCGGGATTGGTCTGAAAGGCGATATCATATGCTCCAAGATTTGGTCCTGCAAGAAGCGGAAGAGCATCGATCAGCTTTGGGTTTATAAAGTTCACTTCTGGAAAATCCATCGTCAGTGCAAATCGAAGCTTCGATCCTGCAGGAATCTCAGAAGGTAGACCGGTAGACCAATCATAGATCGATCCGCCTGGAAGAGTAACAGAAATAAGATGTTTTTTGGTTGTTGGAAGAGGGGCAGTTACACTTGCTATTGCATTATCAGCATTCATCGCATTAATAAATACAGAGGTATCGATGATCGAAGGATGGGTATCTCACCAAAGTCCAGAAAGTCCACCATCTCATACAGTTCCATAAAATACTGCTTCATTCGTAAGAACTTCTGTATTTTCATATTCCATATCTCCTGCTCACTCATATGCTCCATCTACGACGACTTGATAGACGATACGCGCTGTAGAATTCGCTCCTATCGTTCATGAATTGAGTCTCCAGACAATAGTCGTATTTCCATCGATGTCAGTATTGACTGAATCAAATATAAGTGGCGTACCGACTCATGAAACAATAGCTGAACTCACTGTACCTGAAAATGCAAGTCCATCTGGAAGTCGATCTTCGATATAGGTTCCTGTACCATTGGTAGTATAAGCAGCATTATATGCTGTCGAAAGATCAACCGTATAGGTAAGAGTGTCACCAATCACTGGGCTTAGATTATCGACACTCTTTGAAAGATTTGCATATCGGTTCGATGTATTTGTCGTCACTGGAGCGATAATGCTTGCATTATTTATTATAATATTCGATACGCCATTATTCCATGTACTTGGAGCGTAGGGGCCACCAGAAAGAGCAAGTGCACCAGTATGCATCGTAACCGTATTTGGAGACGGATCTCGATGAGGGATGACACTTGAGGTATTGAGTATATGAGTAGATCCTGAATAGTTTGTAATATCATATGCAAGAACAAGTGTTTCGTATTGGATCGTAATATCTGATCCTGTAGGAACAAAGATATCCGTAAAATCAAGAGTTGCTTGTCCAGATGTTGGTACATCATATGTGACATTTGTCCCCCCGACTGTTCCACCACTTACTGATATTACCCCGATAAATGCCCGATTTGTCGGAATGATATCTTGAAGGTGAAAATTATTGAGTGGGCCCATACCATTTCCTTCAATTTTTAAGGTTGTGATAAGAGTAGTACCAATAAGATTATTTGATGCTTCTAATTTTTTTACACTATAAGGAATAAATTGGGTAGTAGGTGCAACAAATGGAAGAGTAGCAAGTGAGGTAGAAGCAATAACATTGTCTGGAAAAGTGAGATTCGTCGGATCTGCCATACTCACACCACTTCCTGCTGCTGTATCGACTCATCCAGGAAGTGTCCCACCAGGCGCACCTGAAGGTACAGCCCCACGACCATAGATGCTATCATCAGTATATGCCAAAACTCCTATATTTTTATCGATAAATACTCATGCTGCTATTGTAGAAGAAAGGGTAACAGGATAATTCGTAGTAGTCCCCTTTAAGAGGAGACTCGTCGTCTTGAAAAAATAGAGCGTATTTCCACTTATATGGTTTACTGTACGCACTGGGGCACCAAGTACTCCAGCATTCACAAGACTTACGCCCGCAGGAAGTGAGAGGATCACTCCAGGACGAAATCCATCACCATCAGAGGTCACTTTATTCTCAAGAGCAATATTCATAGTAAAATCTCTTCCTATGAGTGAGTTTGCTGGAAGTGTCGGCGTCAGATAGAGATCTATATTTGCTGAACCGTCTATGTCTGGTGCTGCATATATCTCTCCAGAAAAGAAAAGAAATATATTTTGAGTCAAAAGACATAAAATAAGAAGAATCGACGTCTGTCTACGAAAATACATATATGGAGAATAAAAGAATAACTCCTATACTCTACCATATTCGTTCTCAAGTGTAAAAAAATGAAAATAGACAATGAGAATATTTACATAGAAATAGAGTTATCTCTTTTCTTGCATCGATCGCACGATCTTTACGATCAGGTTCCGTGGAGTAAATCGTACACCGAAAGCCATGATACGATTCATGAATCCATGGATCACAACTCTCTTTCCCGCTACAAGACTCTTATATCCATACTCTGCAACCTCATAAGATGAAGGAAGTTTCTTTGAGAAGATTTTATTGGCTCCAGCACTTGCCGTTTTCTGGAATCCACTCTCTGTAGGACCAGGGCAAAGGGCTGTGACAGTCACACCCAAGTCACCCCATTCCTCTGCAATCCCCTCAGAAAAAGCAAGCACATAGTGCTTCGTCGCATAGTAGACGGACATGATTGGACCAGGCTGGAATGCAGCAGTAGAAGCAACATTAAGTATTTTTCCATGCCTGCGATCGATCATATCCTTCCCGAAAAGATACGTAAGCTCAGTTAGACTTCGAACATTCAGATCGATCATTTGGCTATACTTTTCGAGATTCCCTTCATGGAAATACCCATAATCTCAAAATCAAGCATTATTTACGAGAATATCTATGAGAATATCCTTTTCTTTCAAAATATCATATATTTCCTGAGATGAGGATGGCAATGAGAGATCTTTCGCGATAATGGTAACTCTTATGGAGAAGAGTTCTTTTTCGAGTGACTGTAAAACTTCCTGATTTCTAGCAACCAAAACTATATCATAACCTTCTCTTGCAAAAACATGAGCAAATGCGAGTCAGATTCCAGATGAAGCACCAGTGATAAGAGCAGTAGCCATAAGTATATATTGTTAAAAATTAATGTATCTTCCCAATAGCAGAAACATCCATCCCTCCGATTCCTTGTTCTACTCATTTTTGATATTGTATATGAGCAAGATCGAGCATCCCGAGAGATATGCCTGCTTTCTCCATCTCGCTATGAGCAAGGGAGATATCTTTCATCATATTCGCGAGAGAAAACATCATCGGATAATCATCTCATACGAAGTTATCGACTTTCATCGCAGTATACGGAGATCATACGGGAAGAGTTTTTATGACTTCAGCCGTACGACCAAGAGAAAGCCCAAGATGAGGGGCAAGTTTCATGACTTCAGAAAGTCCGATCATAGAATATGCTACGAGCGTATTATTGATGAGTTTCATTGCTTGTCATGATCCTATAGGACCCATATATTGAATATTGGTTCCCATCATCGAGAGTACTGATCGAGCTTTGTCACATATAAGGGGATCTCCTCAGATAAAAATCGTAAGTTCTCCGGTGATGGCTTTCGGGGTACTCCCTGTGACAGGAGCATCGAGAAAGTATATTCATGTTTGTGACAACTTCTCACCGATTTTTTTTGCCCATTCGACACCGATGGTCGACATATCTATGACGATACTTCCAGGCTGAAGAGATGAAGCACATCCATCATTTCCGAAGAATATAGCATCGACATCTTCCCCTGCTGTCACCATAGTGATAAGGATATCTACGTCCTCCGCAAGTTCTTTTTTACTATCGCAAACTTTCGCTCCAAGAGAAATAAGCTCATCTGCACAGCCTGAAGTACGATTCCAGACAGAGAGATACCCTCATTTTGAGAGAATATTTCGAGCCATAGGGATACCCATAAGTCCAAGTCCGATAAATCCTATACGCATAAAAAATAGTTATGAAAATATTTCAATATAGCCGATCACAAGAATCGTCAGGTCAGCAAAAATATGGAATATCCACGCTCACCAAATACCTCCTGTTTTTTTATAGAGCCAAGCAAAGAATAGTCCTCCTACAAAAAGCCCAAAAAGAGCAAGCCATAAGACAAAACCTGAAAACCATGTACCAAATATGGTGATGTGATACAAAGAAAACATCAGTGCAGAGAGGATATATGCAAAAATAGCTGACATATCCCAAGCATTACGAAAAATCACTCCTCGAAAAAAATACTCCTCCACGAGAGAATTGCCAAACATAATATACGCAAACGCCAGAAGAAACGTCGTCTCATTTACGCCACGTGCATTGGCTGAAATCTGTATCCCTTGCCAGTCGATGGTTTCTCGAAGAAAATAGTATGCAATAGTAATAATACCTATCGAGAGAACCCCAAATACTACTCCATACTTCACACTCTCCTTACTGATATAACCAAATCTCCCAATCTGGATCCTCCATATATATCATGCAAGTATAGGAATAAGAACAAATGTAAGGATCTTCTGCAGCATTTGGAGTATATAGACTGGATGATAAAAGTTCTCTACGAGATAGAGTGTAAAAGTCGCGATGAGAGCATAGATGAGTACAGCTATAGGAGTGAATTTCATAGAATATGAGCAAGATTATAGGAAAATAGTATAGAAAATATCCATAAAGGCAAAAGTCTCTTTCTAAAAATACAAAAAACTTATATACTGGGATTTTCTTAAGGATTCAATTATGACTTCCCTCTATGACATTCCTGTGAAAAAACCCAATGGCGAAAAGGTAACTCTGGATCAATATACATGAAAAGTCCTCCTCATCGTCAATACTGCGACCAAGTGTGGACTCGCACCCCAGTTCGAAGAACTCGAAACCCTCTGGAATACCTACTCACATGATGATTTCATGGTTCTCTGATTTCCGTGCAACCAATTTCTGAATCAAGAACCTGAAAATGACGAGACGGTCGAATCAGCATGCAAACTGAATTTCTGAGTGACCTTTCCTTTATTTGCGAAAATCGAAGTAAATGGAGCTAATGCGCACCCTCTGTACCAGTATCTGAAGTGAGAAAAATGAGGCATCCTCGGAGATGAGATCAAGTGGAACTTCACGAAATTCCTCATCGACCGAGAAGGAAATGTGATCGAACGATATGCTCCCACAACTTCTCCACTCTCACTCAAAAAAGATATAGAAGAGCTTATCTAATATGGATTACTCGTTATTGCAAATTATTGCGATAACTCGATTTATCTCAAATATACATCTTCGTGACTTCCTACATCGAGCATGAGGACCTCGATATAGTCTCATCGCTCACGAAATATGATACGCAGGTCAGATCCTGCAGATATTGATCTCTTTCCGAGCATCGGCTTATCGAGAGCATGATTTTCGAGAGATGGATCAAGTGGATCATCCTGAAATGCATCTATAGTAGCTTTTACCGACTCTTTCTTTGAGGATGAGAGTTTTCGAAAAGCATCATAAAATTCGGGAAGGTATTTGATATGCATAATCATCTAGCGAATAGATTCAAGAAAAGCTCGATTTTCTTCTTTTGTAGAAAAAGGTCAGTATGCTTTCAGTTCTCCTCGATCATACGCCTCTATATCCTTATCGATCTTCTCAAGTCTCTTCGCATATGAGGGTGATACATGCCATACTGGCTCGGTCTTTCCACCGTACTCTATAGTATTTTGGAGAGAGAACGAGAGAAATGTCGTGAAGTCCATATGATTGGCTCTCGCATACTCCTCTGCTCGACGCTTCAGAGTAGAGTCGAGTCGGACAGTCGTCGTGACTTTCGATGGTTTTTTATTCTGTACTGTTTGTCATTGCAAAGGATGGACAAGTGCGGGAGTTTCAATTTTTGTAGCAGTCATAGAGAAATAGATATACGATGTATGTCTCTAGTATATTAAAAAATAAGGAAAAGCAAGGAAAACTTTACTTATTAAGCATCATTTGCATATTCTGTACGTCTATATCTTTACATAACTTTAATCAATCCGATTGATATCGTTTTTCAAAATATTCGGTTGTTCGAGTATACACAATTTTAGTCAAAGAGCACTGTATATCTATTATTCCTGGCTTATTTTTCCGGGGAGTGATAGAGAGAACTTGTACGTCATTTTCCATTCGGAGTCTTTCATTTTCCATTCGGAGTCTTTCATTTTTCATTCGGAGTCTTTTCTGAACCTCCGGATCATCACTGGGATTTATGTATCCTAATTTTACTTCGAAGTTTGTTCCAGGGATTATATAATTATGCAAACAAGGTGATCATCCTCGAAAACAAGGTGAATGTACGTTATCATATGACAAATATCAAGAAAAGCTTCAAGATCAGGGAAAATACGAACCACAAATTTGATCATTTACAACGAATGATCACGAATATAAATATCAAGATGCTGTTTTTTTTATTTCAGCTATAGAATCATCAGCAGAACACTCACTTCATTCTATATGTATATCTGGTGGTATGTCACCATATACACTCCCATAATTATTAGAGTAATCACCTCTCTTATATGGACTCATTAAGAAAAAAGCGGATATATTTATTCAGATAACTTTTCATCACTCTTCTATATCCTTTTTTTCAAAAGAAGATGGTTTTATATTCTCATAGTATTCTTTGAGATTTTGTGCTTTATTAACTGGAGCTATATCTGCATTATATTTTATAAAAATACTAATAAAAAAAATAGGACTAAATAAGAATACCAAAACTTTGGAAATTATTTTTACTTTTCTATTCTCAGAAGTAAAAATGAGACCAATAAGGAAAAAGAATGCACCAGTAAAAATTGGTCCAAGAAGTAAGAATATGCTTGCTCAATATGCTATAGCTCCTTGGGCAACTCAACGAGGTACTAATATAGAACCAATAATGAATCCAAAAATAAATAGTCAGATAAGTAGCATTTTCTTAAACATATAGTATTGGGTTAATTATTATTCATCTCCCTCACCTTAATATGAAGCTCACGAAGTTGGACTTCACCGACCTTCATCGAGATACATATGCTTCTACTCCGTCAGGGACAGATAGTAGTTCTCGTGATGAATGAGCTCTATAGGAACCCCTGGATACGCTCAGGTAAATGCTTTCGGTGGATTATACCGCTGATCCTGCCACTTGCACTCATACCCAGAAACTATATGATCAGATACTTCGAGATAGTCGATCTCTTCCTGAGCCTTCGTCCGCCAGAAGTGTTGTACGAAATTCGACCTATTGTATTCTATATTTTTTCGACGCTCGAGGATATAGTAGTTCTCCCAGAGAGCTCCGAGATCGGCCCGCAGGGAGAGGGGCTGAAAAGAGCGGAGGAGAGTATTGCGGATACCGAGATCATAGAAGTATATCTTTTTCATTTTTGTAACCTCTTTGGATTTGTTGGTCATATAGGGACGCGGACGAAATATCACAAAGCTCTTTTCGAGAAGGTCGATATAGCGTTCCACCGTCTGCTGACTCACTCCGAGGATCTGAGCAAGAGCATGGTACGAGATCTCAGATCCGATACGTATCGCGAGGAGCTCGAGGAGCTTCACGAGGATGTCTGGATTTTTGATATCTTGGAACTCGAGGATATCGCGATAGAGTTGTCCAGATACGATATCTTGGAGTTTTTCTTTTTTCTCAGAGATATCTGTATATGAGAGTATCTGCGGATACATACCGTAGAGGAGAGTCTCTTCGAGTCGAGCACGAGCATCTCGAAGTCAGAGGGTCCTCGCGAGCTCTGAGAATGCTATTGGATAGAGGTGAAATACCTTTTTTCGACTAGTGAGTGGCTCTGTCGTCTGATCCAGTAGGCCGAGTGTGCTGGAGCCAGTCACGAGTATTTGTTTGGCCTTACCATAGGTATCTCGGAGGGATTTGAGGATATTCCCTATATTCTCTACTTTCTGTGCCTCATCGATCACGATATACGCATATCTGGAGAATATCATATCCATTTCTCACTGTGATCGGAACTGGAGGTCTCGTCGATCCCCTATATAGTCACCGTTGAATTGGATGATATCTTCTTTTTTGATACCTTCCAGGA
>JAYWFD010000113.1:0-4032 GCA_043778965.1 Candidatus Altimarinota bacterium | reverse complement strand
TCCCGATATTCGTAATTCAAAAATTGAACCATTAAATAATTTATCTTATGCGCCACCGAGTCAAAAAACATCTTCATCTCAACGGAAAAGATACCAATCACCGAAAGGCAGTAGTACGAAATCTTCTTACGAGTCTTTTTACCCATAAGAGCCTTGAAACAACTGAAAAGCGAGCTCTTGCTATGGAGTGAGCTGCTCATAGACTCATCGAAGTAGCAAAAGGACCTCATACTGAGTACAACAAAATCCGTATGATCGGTGCTGAACTCTTCACAAAAGAAGCAAGCGTATCTCTTCTCACTCTCGCAAAGAACTATGCTGAGATGAAAGGTGGATATACTCGTATAATCCCTATCAAGTATCGTGACGGTGACAATGCAAAGCTCGTAAAAATCGAACTCGTATAACTCTAGATTACAGATTTGATATGACAGGTATTAGTAATGATACTGTCTCGAATCTAGCATCTACAATATAAACTCTATAATCTCTTTCTCATGAAAACTCTTGTCGCAAAAGCAATCCCTGGAAATGAACGTAAATGGTTCGTACTTGACGCTGAAGGAAAAAACCTCGGTCGTCTTGCTACATCTATCGCTCGTATGATCTCAGGTCGAGACCGTGTCGACTATACTCCTCATATCGACAATGGTGCGAATGTCATAATCCTCAATGCTGATAAGATTACCGTAACTGGTACCAAAGAAACTGCGAAGATGTACCGCACGCACTCACAATACATGGGTGGACTCAAGGAGACTCCATTTGGAAAGATGAAGAAAAAACACCCAACTCATATGCTTCGTCATGCGATCGAAGGGATGCTTCCTAAAAATCGTCTTACGAGTGATATGTCAAAACGTCTTAAGCTCGTCGTCGGTACAAGTCATGAATTCGAAGCACAGAAGCCTGAAACTATAACTCTCTAATCCGCCTAACTCACTTATTTTTATGTCAGAAGCAAAATACGCATACGCAGTCGGTCGTCGTAAGACAGCAGTCGCTGAAATCCGTCTCTATAAAGGCAAGGGTACAAATACCGCTAATGGTATGCCTCTTGAAACATATATCAAAAGAGCAGATCTTTTCTCTGCGATATATTCTCCGCTTAAGACTGCAGGAGTGTATGAGTCTTTCCATTTTGATATTCAGGTATCTGGATCTGGTGAGTCAGCTCAAGCACAGGCTATACGTCATGCAGTTGCTCGTGCGCTTGTCGTCGTCGATGAGAATCTCAGAAAGACTCTCAAGTGAGCAGGATTCCTCACTCGCGACTCACGTAAAGTGGAGCGAAAGAAGCCAGGTCTTCACAAGGCTCGTAAAGCAGGATCTTGGTCTAAGCGTTAAAAATTATTTCTGTATCGGATCATTCTATTTATCACCTCCCCCATGACTACAATCAATCAACTCGTCCGCAAAAAACGAAAAGATCCTACTCGTAAGAGTAAGTCTCCTGCTCTTCAGTTTAATAAGAACTCACTCAAGAAGACTCTCACCCCACTTTCTGCTCCTCAGCGTCGTGGAGTCTGTCTCAAGGTATATACGAGTACTCCAAAGAAGCCAAACTCAGCTCTTCGAAAGGTAGCAAAAGTACGTCTTACTAATGGATACGAAGTGATCTCTTATATCGGAGGTGAAGGACACAATCTTCAAGAACACTCAGTCGTGATGATCCGAGGGGGTCGTGTGAAGGATCTTCCAGGTGTACGCTACCATATCGTTCGAGGTCTTCTCGATTGTCAGGGTGTCGATAAGCGAGGTCAGTCTCGCTCACTCTATGGAGCAAAAAAGCCGAAAGCAAAAAAATAATAGTGTGTCATCCTGCCATTTCGGGCGGATGCGAGGAATCCTGCTAGACTGCATGATGTCTCACATTCGTTCGATATGACAGAAACCTCGAGTTGCACGAAGTAGGTTCATAGCTGAGGCTACTTCATCTCTCATCTTCTAATCAATTATAAATTTTATGAGTACCAAAGGAAGCGTAGCATTCTCGACACAAAACGAACGACTCAAAAAGTTCGTGAATTATGTCATGAAAGAAGGGAAGAAAACTCTCGCACAAAAGATCATCAATTCTACATTTGATATCCTTCGTCAAAAGGGATATACGAATCCTGAAGAAGTATTCGATAAGGCAATTGATAATGTATCTCCAAAGATCGAATGTCGTCCAAAGCGTGTCGGTGGTGCTATATTCCAAGTACCGACTGAAGTTCCACCAGGACGTTCATTTGCTCTTGCGACTCGTTGGATCCTTGGTGCTGCTCGTGGAAAAAGTGGAAAAGATTTCTGTCACTTCCTTGCGCAAGAACTCATCGATGCTGCTACTGAAACGGGAGTTGCAGTAAAGAAGAAACTCGATGTCTATAAGATGGCTGAAGCCAATAAGGCATTCGCTCGATATGCAAACAACAAGTAGGAGAACCTTGATTCCTCATAGGATCATTTCTTACTCATAATCTAATCTCTAATCTCTCAACAGTATGGCTCATAAAAAGGCGATGTGATCGACCACGAATGGTCGTGATTCACAAGCAAAAAGACTCGGTGTAAAAATCTACGGTGGACAGAAAGCTATTTCTGGAAATATCATCATACGTCAGAAAGGGAATTCTTTCTGGGCAGGAAATGGTGTAGAACAAGGAACAGATTTTACTCTCTTCGCAGTACGTGATGGAGTCGTCTCATTCCAAGAGAAGCGCCGTGTCCGATTCGATGGACGCACTTATCGTGACATATATGTTTCTGTAGCATAATCCTCGTATAAAGTATAAAGTAAAAAATATACGTTTTTACTTTATACTTTATACTTCTAACTCAAAAATACTATGACAATCTCTCCTCCACAGCAACTCTCGAAAGTTCGCGGAAAAAGACGCTACTCAGCATGGGTGCGCCTCAATGCCAAACGTCTTAAGGACGGAGTATCACTTCAGTATAACGCTGAAGGGAAGGCTATAGCTCTCTCACACTTTGCTTCTCCTATAACTGGAGAATACAAGTGAAAGAAGGTATACTCTATCCGTACAAAACGAGGAACTACGCCGACGAAGATCCGAGCGTAATAATAATATTTAAGATAAAACGAATTCTTTTTAGGATTCGTTTTTTTAATTCATCATAGAATTTCCTCTCGCTTTTTCTCATTTTTTCTCTATACTCCTTTCCTATATTTAACAGATTCACTATGCTCTCTCGTCGTCGTAGTCGTGAATTCCTCCTCCAGTCTCTCTATGCTCGTTCTGAACTTGGAACAAGCTATGCTCGTGAGAGTTTTACGCTTTCTTTTTTCTCTGAAGAGAATAGCTTCACCCTCGAAACAGGATATGTCGATGTCCTCGAAACAGCTATCCTCACTCATGAAAAGGAGCTCATCGAGATCATCGCACTTCTTGCGCCGAAGTTCGAGCTATCGACGATCCCCGTCATCCATATCCTCATCCTCATGATTACGCTCTCAGAACTGCTCTATGCGTCTGATCTTGCTATCCCTGAAGCAGTCGCCGTGAATGAAGCTATAGAGCTCGCGAAGCGATTCTCCGATGATCAAGGTCGTATGTTCATCAACGGAGCACTCTCAGCATTCCTCAAGGACAAAGAGAACATTATGAATAATCTCAAGCCTGTAGAGTTCCGAGTATTTGCATAATGGTAGTCCTCTCGAAAGAGAGGATTTTTTGGTTTGGAGAAAAGAATAGCATGAATAGAATAAGAAAAATAACTCCTCCCTATGTCTCTTTACGAAAAACTCCAAAAAGCTACCAGTGAAGAAGATGTCAAAGATGCTTATATAGAAGCCCTCGGATTCAAGGATCATCACAAAGGTCTTGTCGATATACGCACGGATCACTTCTGGTTCGAGGCAAAAGATGGATATAGAACCTCGACCTATGAGATGTTCACACAGCTTCTCCACTATGTGCAGGATTACCTGAATCACGGGCGCACTGTTCCACCATTTCTCGGTGTCATCGATACACGGAAGGCGGCGATCATGAAGACGGCAGATGTCATCCCATTTCTCGAAAA
>JAYWFD010000112.1:0-10670 GCA_043778965.1 Candidatus Altimarinota bacterium | reverse complement strand
GCTCAGAAATATCGCCACCACTATTCGTACAGTTCTCCATGGCTTTCTCTACCACGAGCCCGAATCTCTCCCATTTCTTATATCCGAGAGCGGTCATGAGTGTCCGAGCATTCCAGAACTCGAAGCCTGTATCATCTGTCAGCTTTATATCTTCGAATGTTCTCTGTACGAGTGAGACGATATCTGTCATGGGAATAAAAAATTAAAAATTCATAGAAGTTGTCGTATATTCTCGTAAAGGTGGTTCTGATTGTATAATTCTTGTAACTTCTATTTTCTCAGGATTGATTCATTTATAAGTTACAACTCACTCAATGGAAACCCACCTGCCTACCAGTTTTATATAGTCATTTACCTCCAAGATTCAAGAAAGCGAACAATCTACTTCTTTTCATACACCATTCACCTTGAATCCAAGCTGTCTTTTTGGTGCATCAACATCAATTGCGTTGATTCTTCCATACAAAGTTTCTGACTTCTCAAGATAAAGCTCATCAATTTTTGTAAGTTTTTCAATTCAAGCAACCGCGAAAAACTTATCTTTTGTATTACTATCAATAATCACTAATTGCTCTTCTCATTCGAGATTTTTTGTACGAATTTCAGTATTATCATCTGAATCCACAAGAGGCATTGCAATAGTCGCAAGCTCTCTTCTAAACCTTGCATCTGACAGTAATTCCAGTTTTGTTTGATCTCCAATCTTTTTAATAAGTTCAGGGGAAATATTTGCAGAAGTGATTTGTTGGATTTCAGGTGTTGTTAAATCTCTTATTAAAACATAAGTTCATCAAATAGCCGATACAACAAGCATGGCGACTATTTGACTTGTGGTTTGATGGCTTTCTATCCATTTTATAGCAACTTTTACTTTCTTCCGAAAACAATTTTTCTCGAACGGCTCAACTAAAATTAGAAAGTCAGTATCAAGAAGCTCCGAAAATTTCTTATCAGAATCTCTAATTTTCCTGAATGCTTGACGCAAACAATAATCTAATCAGAGAAGCTCATTTCAGAGTGCAGTTATGTCAATAACGCCCTCAAATGAGGGACCATCAAATTTAATATCGATAATACTAAATTCAGGTATTTGTAACTCCATTCCAGGAAGTGCACTATTCATATTTATTTTCCGTTAGATTCCAAAACCACCCGCCTTTCCTCCTCACTTAACCCGTATAATTCAAACACCATCTCATCTATCTCCTTATCTGTCACTTCTATCCGACTCGCGATCTCGCCCACTTCGCTCGCTCGCTTCTCGAAATAGCTCATGAGCTCTTCTTGCTCCTCTAGTCATATCTTCACTTTCAACTCCTTCACAAATCCTGCAAAGTCGAGTTCCCACCACTTTTCCAGCTTGCGAGTGATTTTCATTCAGACACTCGGCTGAAGCCGAGTGTTGCTCATAGCCCTTCTCTCATCAACACCTTGCTTCAGCTGGGTGTCGTCATGCCCCCGTTGGTTGCCATCATGTCCAGTACTCTGTCTTTCAACACCCTGCTTCAGCTGGGTGTTCGGGATATCGTTTTTCAGCTGGGTGTTTCCAACACCATATCTCACCATGATATTCGCGAGGAAACTCTCACTTTTCTCGTGAAGTTCACGATTCAGTGTGAGCATCATATCAGCTCGATCGATAAATGGTTGTTGCTCAGAAAGAGAAATGTTTGGAATTGGATAGTTCTGTATATCTTTCACTACTACTTTTGGAAATAGTGTACGATTACCCTTAACTGCAAGTCTTGAGTGATAGAAAGATATAATTTGGGAATTGAGTACACAAAGAAGGAATTTTAGTGAAAAATCTGCTGTTGAAAGAATATTTATAATACTTTTATTATTCAGAAAAGCCTCTTCAAAATACATGGAATTTAATACATGAGGATATTTTGAAGTAATTTCTCGAATTAAAATCCTAGGTTGCAGAAACTGTTCTAGTTCTTTCGGTTGAGATAACCATTTACCATGCTTAAGCCATTGTCCAGACCAAGAATATGAGTATCTTGATACGTCAGATCCTCATAAATATGGATACGTTGTTTCATCATACTTATAATCAAAATCAAAAATATGATTTTTTACATCATCTTCTGTTTGTTTAGGGAATCATTTTCATTTCTCATATGCCTGTAATCAGACTCTTACATCGTAGAGTTCGTCTAAGGCTTCAAAAGTTGCTATTTTAGCAAGAATTAAGCTATCAATATCATTACTTTGAACATCAAATATATAATTTCTATTTTGTAACCATTGATTTTTCTTTACTGATTCCAATGAAGTATCAAAGTTCGTAACTCAATTAACTGTAGCAAAAAATATCACATCCTCATTTTTAGAAAGACATTTGGAGTAAAGAAGAATTGAAGTTTCTACACTCACTCATGCAAAACTTTCTCATTTTAAGTTTATAATTTTTTTGATTGCTGTATTTTCTAATAAATGCTTTCTAATCTTCATTCATGAATCAATTCAAAGCCATGAATTCGGTATTATAAATCCTAAGTATCAGTTTTTTTTGAGCAAACTATCCCCTTTTTCCATGAAAAGAATATATAAATTAGGCTTCTCATGAAATAACTTATAAGTTTCTGAAAAGAAGTTTTTCTCCTTCTTAAATCTATCTTCTCTAGACAAAACATACGGCGGATTTCCCACGATCACATCGAATCCTCATCCATACATCGGCTGGTATGCCTCATCCAGAGAACATATCTCAGCAAGCTGAAGCTTACTGTTGATTTCAGGAATCTCATGTTTGTTATGATTGAGGCGGGTATACTCTATTGCATTCTGAAGATGAGATTCCGTATCGAGATATGTATGACTCGACCCCTTTGCCCATATCTTGTTTTGTCGTCATTCATCTGCAACAGTGAGCTTGAGCTCTCTGCCAAGACAAAATGATGTATATCACTTCAGTTTCCTCACTATTTCATCTATCTCATCCTCAGTACTGATGATCACTATGTGTACATGATCTCTGAGGATATTTTTTGCGAGCACTCTCAGATGTTCCTGACGGATCTTCTCATTGAGTTTTTCCATCAAGAAATCCCTCATCGTTTCATCGAGAAAAAATGGTTCACCATCTCAGAGATTTGGATTATTCTCACGATGATAATCGATGACTTCCGAGAACTCTATCATCCGTTCACTGACTCTACTATTATGGGTAACCCATGTTATGAGAAATGTTTTTAGTACTTTTTGAGGAAATATGTGTGAAAACTCACTCTCCCAGTCGAAGGCTTTATCTCCAGCAACACTCGGGTCGTCGATGAGTGAGTTACCACACTTGATATTGGCATCGAGTGTCACGAGTTTCTTCCCTTTCTGTGCACTCTTGAGCCAGAGGGAGAGCTTGGTGATCTCGACAGATTCGGCATTCAGATCGACACCATAGATATTGTTCCGAAGTATTTCTCGGAAATAGTTCTCATCATCTCAGAGACGTATCTGGTCTCACTCGATATAGAGGATATTCGCCACTCGCTTGTTCTCTTCGAGAAGGAAGTCGAATACTCGCACGAGGAAAGCTCATGAGCCACAGGCAGGGTCGAGGACTTTCACATCATGCAGTATTTTCTGATACTCGGTATAGGCTTCTACTTCTCTTTTTCGATAGTTTTTCTCATTGATATCTTCTTTCAGTGCGTATTTCACTTTGAGTGCCTCTTCATGCTCTTCGAGGTATCTCCCGAGACTATTTCGCACGATATAGTCTACGATATAGGCTGGAGTATAGAAGATGCCGTCTTTCTTTCGTTTCGAGACTTTGGTATCTATGATCTTCTCTTCTTCGACTTTTCCATGATTCTCTATCTGTGTACGGATTTCTTCGATATCGCTGATAGACTGCTCGAAGATATGTCCGAGTATCTCGACCGAAAGTTGCCCTCCATCTTCTGAGAAGTCATATCATCCAAGTGCGACGAATTTTTCTATGATATCATCACTTATTTTCAATGTATCGATACTCTCATCTCACCGGAATAGTCCACCATTGTATCCATCAGGGATCCCCATGCTCGTATCACCCATGTCGATCGACTGGAAGAACTTCCTGAGCATCTCCCAGGGAGCAAATCCGAATTTCTTCGCTTGCTCCACACGGTGACGGAGCTCGTTCTGAGGGATAAGTCCTCTATCTTCACAGAAGCAGATAAATACAATACGGTCGATGATACGCTGTGCTTTCTCGATCACATCTGCATTTCTCACTTCAGGGTTATGTTTCCAGATATCCCGCATGAGTTCGAGACGGAGATCTTTGTACTCTTTATAGAAGATTTTGGATATTTTCTCTTCTTCTACACGCACTTTCGCGAGGAGTCTCTCTGTCTCGCTTTCACTACCCTCTGCGATGAGTCGACTTGCATGAAATATGCTATAGAACTTCCTGAAATTCTCATAGTCATTTTTTGCATCGACGAGCTCTCTCAGAGTGAAGGATTCAAAGTCTTGGTAGGTATCAGTGTAGAGTCTGATCTCGAAGAAATTCGAGACGATGACCCACTTCGAGTTATAGAGAGGCTTATATTTGAATGCTTGTTGTACAGGAGTGAGATTACCGGCACGCTGCTGAGGGCGATCAAGCGATGTCCCTGCATCTTTGAGTTCTACGACTGCCTGTGTGATACTTGATTCGCTCGAATAATATCCGAGCCCGATATCTGGTTTCTGTCCATTGGATATATTTTTCGGTTCTTTTTCTCTCGTGTAGACTGCGTTCGTGATGCTGGAATACCCGAGTATTTCACCGAAGAGAGATTCACTATATACTCATTCGAACTCTTTCTCTGATTTCTTCTGAAGAGTTCCAGAGTTATACATATCGAGCCACTCTGAAAGGAGAGAGATTGTCTCACTCAGATTTGGTATTTGGATATTTTTTATCGTCGCATCGATAACCGTCCGTGAAAAAAGATGAGCCATAGAAGATTGAGTTAGCTTAATTATATCGAGTTGCATCTTTTCTCCAAACCAAAAAAATCCCCCACTTTCATGAGAGATTTTTTGATTATTTATACATTTGCCTGTCCACCGGCTTTCTCGATAGCTACTTTAGCAGAAGCAGAATATGCATCAGCCATAACAGTAACAGATTTTGTAAGTGTACCAGATCCTAGGATCTTCAGGAGCTTCCCCTTCTCTCGAATCATACGGCGCTCGTAGAGTACTGCGTAGTCTACAGTCGTGATGCCTTCATTTGCGAGCTTCTCGATCTGAGTGAGATTTACTGTCACATACACCTTCGGATCAAACGCGGTAAATCCACGACGCTTCGGAGTACGCATGAAGAGACGAGTCTGTCCTCCTTCGAATGTAGGATAGCGTTTTCCCTTACCTGTACGAGAATTTTGACCATTCATACCACGACCTGAAGTACCTCCAAGACCAGAACTCACTCCTCGTGCCACACGACGTGGACGAGTCTGAGAACCAGGAGTTGGTGATATATTTGAGAGATTTGACATAAGGATAGATTTTAGATTTTAGATTTTAGATTTTAGATCGAGATAATTCTTCTAAGAAGCTATCATATCGAATCTATAATCTCGACTATTCAGCCTTCTTTTTTGCGGGAGCTTTTTTTGCCGGAGTCTTAGGAGTTGATTCTTTTTTATCTACGATCTTCTCTTCTTTTTTTGCTTCTACTTTTACCTCTGATACCTTCTTTGTTGCGAAAAAATTATTGAGAGAGAGAGGTTTGAGAAGAGAGAGAGCCTTGAGTGTGACACGAGCATTCGTGATATCATTCGGAGCTCCGTGTTGTTTTGCGATGATATCCTTGATACCTGAAACCGCGAATATCTTACGAACCGCACCTCCTGCGATGATACCAGTACCTGGATGAGCTGGATGGATATAGAGCCCTGAAGCCTTATACTCAGTAGCGACATCGTGAGGAATAGTACCATTCACAATAGGGAATGTGATGAGATGCTTCTTCGCATCACGTATCGCTTTCTCGATTGCTACTTGTACTTCTCCAGCCTTTCCCGTACCAAGACCGATACGACCCTTTCCATCACCGATGACGATCGATGCACGGAAACGGATCTGACGACCACCAGCAGTTACACGAGTCACTCGGTCGATAGAGAGCATTTCTTCTTTGAATTCTTTCTCTTCTTCTCGCATACCACCTTCACGGCGATTTCCACGAGGACGATCGCCTCTCTGTCCAGGGCGAGCATCTCGAGAAGGTTTATCATTCGAAGATGAAGACGCTGAAGAGTCGGATACAACTGCCTCTGGAGCAGCTGTAGGAACGACAGTTTCTGTGACTTCTTCGATATTTGGATTCTGATTATCTGACATACGAGAAATGAGAGTTAGAGAAAGAAAAAACTAAAATTGGAGCCCTGCCGCACGAGCACTTTCTGCAAGAGCTTTGACACGACCATGGTAGAGGTACCCTCCGCGATCAAATATACAAGCCTTGATACCTTTATCAAGCATTGCTTTTGCGATAGAAGATCCGACTTCTTGAGCACGTTCAGTCTTTGTCCCTTTTTTAGCAGACATATCTGTAACGCTACAAAGTGTTGTTCCTGTAGTATCATCGATAGCTTGTACACTGATATGAGTATTGCTTCGAAAAACAGAGAGACGTGGTTTATCTGCAGTTCCTTCGATACGAGCTCGGACACGAGTGGCTCTACGGATGCGATTTTGGACTTTAGTAAGCATAAGAATGGTAACGTATAATTGATAATGGAGAATAAGGAATTATTTCCCTGCTGTTTTACCAGCTTTTCGTCTGACGTATTCACCGACATATCTGATTCCCTTACCTTTATATGGCTCAGGTTTCTTGAGAGAGCGTATATAGGCAGCGAAGTATCCGAGAAGTTGCTTATCATGAGATCTGAGATGGATTTTATTCTTCTCATCTTTATCTACTTCGATCGTGATTCCTTCTGGGGCATCGACATTCACCTTATGAGAGAATCCGAGTGCAAGTTCGATCTTTCGAGGTCACTTCACATCGAACTTATACCCTACACCTATAACTTCGAGAGCCTTCGTGTATCCTTCTGAAACACCGACTGCCATATTCTGGAGCATCGCACGAGTCAGACCCCAAAAAGCTTTTTGTTGCTTATTTTCAGGATTCTCAATAGATACGATAAGTGCATCACCTTCGTGTTTCACTATAACTCATTCAAGGATATTAAAAGAAAGTGTTCCTTTAGATCCAGTAAAGTTTACATGTGAAGCAGTAATCTCAACTGAGACACCTGCAGGGATTTTCACGGGTTGTTTTCCGATTCGAGACATAGTAGATAATTTTAGAATTTAGATTTTAGAGATTAGGAGTGGGGGAAAGGCGTAGCATCACCATCCTCTATCCCCTATCCTCTAGCAACCATTTTTAGTAGACTTCGCAGAGGAGTTCTCCACCCACTCCAAGAGTATGTGCTTCATATCCTGTGACGATCCCCTTTGGAGTCGAAACGATAAATATACCAACACCATTACGAGATTTCTTGATATCGCTAGACTTTACATAGATACGCTGTCCAGGCTTAGAAATACGGCGAAATGATGGAACATATTTCGTCTTTCTCACATCCTGAAGAGTTATAGTAAAGGTACGATTTTCTTCAGAAGTTACGAAATCTACGATATACTCATTTTTCTTGAGAATACGAAGAATCTCAGCTTTAAGTTTTGAATATGGGGCCTCAACTGTTGAAAGACGAGAGAGGTAACCATTTCGTATACGAGTGAGAAGATCTGCGATTGGGTCGGTGATCATAAGAGAGAGAATTTAGATTTTAGAATTTAGATTTTAGAATTTCGAATGTGATATTTTCATATGAAATCTCGTTTTTCGAATCTGAAACCTGTATTACCAACTAGACTTGCGGACACCCATGAGTTCTCCAGCATTTGCTTTTTCTCTGACACAGATTCGGCAGAGATCGAATTTACCGATATATCCATAGGCACGGCCACAGTTTGAACAACGATGGTAGAGTCGAGTAGAGAATTTTACTTCTTTTCCGGCAGCATGTGCCTGAGCAGCTTTTGTCTGTGCGACGCGTGTTTTATGTACGATTGCTTTGCGAGCCATAGAGAGAGAATTACAAATTACGAATGAGTGAGTCAGGATTATTATTATCTGGTCTGAGAAATATTACTTCGTGAATGGGAACGAGAGTTTTTCGAGGAGAGCTCGTGAATGAGCTGTACTCTGTGTCTTAAACTTTACTGTTACCTGAAGTCCATGGGGCTTAACGACATCAAGTTGTGGAACTTCTGGGAATATCGTATGTTCTTTGATACCGAAATTGAAGTTTCCTGCCTGATCAAATCCACGACTAGATACTCCACGAAAATCACGAACACGAGGAAGAACGATAGCAATAAGTTTTTCGAGGAATGTATACATGCGATCTCCACGAAGTGTCACCATCATACCTACTGGCATCCCTTTTCGAAGTTTAAAATTCGAAATAGCTATACGAGCGTGGTTGATTCGAGGAAGTTGTCCAGTGATAAGTGCGAGATCATTTTTTAAACTTGAGAAATCTTTGTTTCCAGAAGCGACATAGCTACCGATACCCATATTAAGAACGATTTTCTCAATATGTGGGACTTGCATAGGATTCTCGATTCCGAGTTCTTTCGCGAGTTCTGGAAGGATCTTTTTGATGTATTGTTCTTTGAAAGTCATAAGAGGGGGAATTAAGTGGATTATAAGAGTAATATAATCCTAAAATGAGTTTTTTAGATAGTAGTACCTGAGTTTTTAGCTATACGAATCTTTTTGTCGCCTTCGATCTTATATCCGATTCGAGTAGGTTTCCCACTCTTTGGATCAATTAGCATAACATTGGAGACATCGATAGGTTTTTCAAATGTTACTTTTTGTCCTGGAGTAGATCCTTGGCGCTTCATATGACGAGTGACCATACCGACACCTTCTACGATAATTTTACTTTCAGTAGGGAGTGCTCGAAGGACTTTTGCTTTTTTCCCTTTGTCTTTTCCGGCGATGACGATGACTTGATCATCTTTATGGATTTTCATAAAATAGAATTTTAATAATGGATTTTGAGTTTTAGATTGAGTATTACACGACTTCTGGCGCAAGTGAGATAATCTTTTGGTATCCACGAGCTTTCAGTTCTCGGAATACTGGACCAAAAATACGAGTTCCTTTTGGTTCGAGTTTATCATCAATAATTACACATGCATTATCATCAGATCGTACATATGAGCCATCTTCACGACGAACTTCTTTTGCTGTACGGACGATCACTGCTTTACATACTGCTTTCTTTTTAATGTTTCCATTAGGAAGGGCACGTTTTACTGATACAACGATGATATCACCGACGCTCGCATAGCGACGCTTTGATCCTTTTAGAACCTTAATACAAAGGACTTCCTTAGCACCAGTATTGTCGACGACGACGAGTCTGCTTTCTGCCTGAATCATAGATTTGAATTATAAATTTTAAAGTTTAAAGCTTTGAGTAATGGACGAATCCATATTCTTCACTTTTTACTAATTGCTTGACTGAGCTACGATAGAGTCTTCTATAAGAAGCCAGCGCTTGAGCCGAGAAAGTGGGCGAGTCTCAGAAACGGTAACGGTATCACCGAGTTTTGCAAGTCCATTCTCATCATGAGCATAAAACTTTACAGAAGATTTGTATCGTTTCTTATACTTTGGATGTGTTTTATAAGTATCTACCGTAACGACGATAGTCTTTTGCATCTTAGTACTTGTGACAATACCAGTTTTCGTACGCATAAGAAGGAGAGATAATAAAATTAGATAGAAACGGAACTAAGAGCCGTGGAAAGCTGAGCAATATTCTTCCGAGAGAGTCGAAGAAGATGAGGTTGTTTAAGTTCACCGAGAGAATGTTTCATAGAAAGAGAGAAATGTTCTTTTCTCGCAGTATGAATTTCTGCCTTAAGTTCAGAAGAACTCAGAGTAGAAAAATCTTTTTTTTCAGATGTTGTTTTTTTTGCTTTTGCCATAAATGGTAAGATTACAGTTTACAGTGCCGAATGCAGAGAGTGTTATTAGAGGTTATCCTTTGTGAGTACTGTCAACGTGTACTTGATTAGAATTCATTTTTTGACATAAGGATCTTCGTCTTAACCGGAAGTTTATAAGAAGCAATGGTAAAAGCTTCCCGAGCAATCTCTGGTGATATATCTCCCATTTCGAAGAGAATACGTCCAGGTTTTACAGGGGCTCTATACATCTCTACTCCTCCTTTACCACCTCCCATTGGAACTTCGAGAGCTTTCTTGGTATATGGTTTGTCGGGGAATATACGGATCCAGAGTTGTCCACCCTTCTTGAGGAAACGGACGATTGCCTTACGGGCACTCTCGATCTGTCGAGATGTGATATAACCAGATTCGATAGTTTTCAGAGCATAATCACCAAATGACATTTCTGATCCGCGAATCGCGAGACCCTTAATGACACCACGGTGTGCCTTTCGATATTTTGTTCTGCTCGGTTGTAGCATGAGAAGAATCGTTAGAATTATAGATAAAATTTGAGAATTGCAAGTTTATTTTTTGAAGACATCACCTTTGTATATCCAGACCTTAAGTCCGATAGTACCAGATGGAGTTTCTGCTCTTTCGTAAGCGAAGTCGACATCAGCACGGATCGTCTGGCT